>NC_014219.1:2700000-3000000 GCF_000093085.1 [Bacillus] selenitireducens MLS10
TCGCGCACGGTGTCCGACTGTATACTGAGGCATCGCATCTTCCCATCGGGTCACAATGGAGAAGAGCGGCTCTCCTTCGATATCCATAATCCGGTTCAAATCCCGAAGAACGGCCGCTTTGATGGTTTCATCAGACTCGGAAACGATGGCTTCACTGCCGCGCTTTCCGACATAAGCTCTCAGAAGAGCATATCCTTTTGGAGCAGCATGCACCCATTTCTTATGGGTCCATGTGCAGGCCGTGATCTCATAATCGTCTTTTTTCGAGACGACGAAGCCTGTTCCGTCAATATCCTTCTTGACCGCATCTGCCGGAAAGGCCATCGCAACCGTTGCAACTGATGTGGACGGCATATCCGTAAACGCATCACCGAATCCTTCGTCCTTAAAGAGTGCCTCAATGTGCTGATGGGGTGTCGTCAATATGACTTCATCGACAACATCCGTCGTGCCGTTTGAGAACCTCAATTCATAACGTCCGCTTGACAGACGGGTGAGTGAGGTGAGCGTGTGCCCTTTTTTGACCGCATTCTTGTCGAGGTGATCTTCCACCGCCGACACCAGTGAGGACAGCCCGTTTTTAAACGTCAGGAACATGCCCACCGGTTTTTTCTTGCCTCCGGTTTGCGGAGCGGACTGGCGCTTCGCCATCGACGTTTTCATCCCGATGATGAGACTGCGGTATTTCTCTTCGAGAGTCTGAAAATGCGGGAATGTCGCATGAAGACTGATCTCATCAATATTTCCGGCATAAATACCGGAGAGCAGCGGATCTATCATATGATCCACGACCTCATCTCCCAGGCGTCTTCTGAAAAACTCTCCGAGAGAGATGTCCTGATCACCTTTCGTGACTTTAGGTAACACCAGATCAAAAGCGGCTCTGGCTTTACCGACGGGACTGAACAACGTGGTACTGATGAAAGGACCCCATTTTGTCGGGATCCCCATCACCGCGCCTTCCGGCATTTTATGGAGGCGTCCTTTGCTTAAGATAAAGGATCCGCCTTCATTCGGAACAAGGTCGTCGGCCATTCCGACATCCTTGGCAAGCTCTGTCATACTCTGCTTTCTTGCAAGAAAAGAATCCGGTCCTGTTTCGATGGTGAAACCGTCCTTTTTCACGGTTTCAATTCGGCCGCCGAGCTCCGCCTTTGCTTCGTAGAGGGTATACTGAGCGTCAATGTTGCCCGCCTCAATCTCTTTTTGCAAATAAAATGCTGCGGAAAGGCCGGTGATCCCGCCACCGATCACCGCAATCCTGCGAGTAGTCATAATAGATCATCCTTTAAGTGTTTTTTCGATGACCGTCGCCAATGAAGCAATGAACTCCGGCTTGGCGTTTGGCATTTCAGGGCGGTAGTAGCCCGCTCCGACTTCATCTGTCACCACTTTACACTCATAATCATTGTCATACAAGACCTCGAGATGATCTGACACAAAACCGACAGGGCAGAACATATAGGCTTCGTACGCATGTTTGTGATGCAGATCACGAGTCAGATCCTGAACGTCAGGACCAATCCACGGATCCGGCGTATTGCCTTCACTCTGCCAGCCGATTTCATAATTCTCAACGCCTGCTTCTTCTGCGATCAATCGCGCTGTTTCTTTTAACTGATCCGGATAGGGATCTCCTCCTGCGAGGATTTTTTCAGGCAAGCTGTGCGCAGAAAAAATAACAACGTGATTCTGTTTCTCTTTTTCCGTCATCTGTTCACGTGTCTTTTTGACCTGATCCGCCCAATACGTAATAAAGCCCGGCTCATCATACCAGCTCTCAACGGATGTGATGGACGGCCCGCTGATTTTCTCTGATTCTTCCTTCGCTCTGCCGTTGTACGACTTGACGCTGTATGACGAATAATGAGGAGCAAGTACGATACTGACCGCTTCTTCAATGCCATCCTCTTTCATTTGGTGAACGGCGTCTTCGATAAACGGATCAATATGCTTTAACCCTTCATAAACTGAAAACTCAACATCCTCATATCTGCGATTCAACTCATCCTTTAATGCATTGGCCTGATCCGTCGTAATGCCTGCAAGGGGTGAAATCCCGCCAATCGCGTCGTAGCGCTCGGTTAATTCATCAATCGCTTCCTGGGAAGGCTTTCGTCCCCGGCGGATATGTGTATAAAACGGTTCAATCTCCTCTACTTTTCGCGGTGTACCATAAGCCATAACTAATAATCCCATTTTCTTTTTCATCACGAATCACCCATTTCTCTTAGATAATACTTCTTTGGAGTAATCATGCACGAAAGCCGTCAACTGACGAAGTTTGGCCGGATCCACTTCCGGAAAGACGCCGTGTCCGAGATTAAAGACAAAACCGGGCTGTTCAAGTCCCTGGTCAATAATTTCCTTTGCCCTCGTTTCAATGACGCGCCAAGGTGCGGTGAGTACCGTAGGATCAAGATTCCCCTGAACGGCTTTCGTTACACCATCTTTTCTCGCTTCATGGATTGGATAACGCCAGTCAAGACCGACAACGTCCAAATGAAAACTGTTCCAGTCAAGGGTCAGATGTCTCGCGCCGATCCCAAACAGAATCAACGGCACGCCTTCTCCCTGAAGCTCATTAAAGATACGCTCCATTACAGGCTTTACGTAAAACTGATAGTCTGCCTGATTCAGCGTCCCCACCCAGGAGTCAAAGATCTGAATGGCCTGTGAACCTGCCTGAACCTGCGCCTTGACATAGGTAATGACCATATCGCCTAGTGTATCCATCAGTTTAAACCAGGTCTCGGGCTCACTGTACATTAACCCCTTCGTCTTATAATAATTCTTTGAAGGTCCGCCTTCAATCATATAGCTTGCAAGCGTAAACGGGGCCCCGCTGAAGCTGATCAGAGGAACGTTCAGCTGCTTTCTGAGAAGTTTAATCGTGTCCAATACATAAGGCACATCTTTCTCCGGGTTCAGCGCCGTCAACGCATCGACATCGCGCATTCCTGTAATCGGGTTACTGATAACCGGCCCGATTCCCTTTTGGATCTTCACGTCCACTCCCATGGCCGGAAGCGGTGTCATAATATCTTTATACAGAATGGCCGCATCATTGTCGTACTGATCCACCGGCAGCTTCGTCACATATGCGCACAGTTCCGGATCTTCCGTAATGCCCTCAAGGGAATATTTCTTCTTCAATTCCCTGTATTCAGGCTGTGAACGGCCCGCCTGCCTCATGTACCATACCGGAACATGGTCAATGGCTTCTTTTCTGCATGATTTTAAAAACTGATCATTAAACAAGCTCTCACCTCATTTTAATTCTCTCTCTGATTTTTCACTGAAATTACACACAGCTCAAATTTTACACGATATTCTCACCATATGTACAGCAAAGAATCAGGACAGATCCGGCCACCGGTGCAAATCCCTGAAGTAACTGTAAAAAGGGCACGCGACTGGTCGCATGCCCTTTCGTTCTCTCTGTTATTGCCGTGAAAAGAAGCTGAATCCCGCTTCCACCGTATTCGACGGTTCTCCTTCTCTGCCAACCTGAGGGTTGTAAGGGACAACCTGATACGTCCTTGTCGAAAACAGATTCACTCCGCGAATGGTGTACTCATCCGCTCCTTTTAACTCCTCAACCAGTTCCCGATCACCATTGCCTTTGAGCTCATAAAGCCTGTATGTCAATCGCTCATCATCCGATGCCGACCAGCTCAAATGAATGTTCGCACCGGTAAAACTGAAGTTCGTATCTGCCTCAAGATCATTGACGGCGATCATACGGACCGGTTCTTCAAGATCGGATACACCTTCAGGTTTGGTAAACGCAAGCTCGATCTCCCCATGCCCGGCGTCTGACAGGACCGTTTTCATGGCCATGACGGAGCGTGCGCTCGAATCGTTCATCACCGTTTCTTCGTCATAACGGTCAAACCCCATCCAATAGGCACCGGAGAGTTCGGGTGTAAAACCGGCAAACCAGAGATCCCGTCTGCCTGAACTGGTCCCTGTTTTGCCTGCAAGGGAACCGTCAAATTCACCATGTCTCCCGGTTCCTTCATCAACCGCGGCTTCAAGCATTCTCGTCATATACCATGCCGTTTGACTTGAATACACCTGTCTGGCCTCCAGACTGTCACCAGGAAGAATATCGATCCCGGATGACGTGACGATACGCTCAATCAGATACGGTTGTTTATACCAGCCGTCATCCGCAAGCGTCCGGTACAAAGACGCCATCTGAAGCGGTGAGAGCCCTTCTTCAAGGCCGCCAAGCGCAATACTAAGCCCGTTGTCATCCACATATACATCCTGCTCTTCGAGATAGCGCTTTGCCGGATCGATCCCCAGTTCATCAAGGGCAAAGACTGCCGGCACATTCACAGAATCAACGATCGCATCATAGAGCGTCACTTCCCCCTGATAGGAACCGGAAATATTGCGGGGCTGATACCCGTCAAAATCGATAGGCTGATCGGCGAGAAGGGAATACGGTTCAAAAACGCCCTCCTCAAGAGCTGGCGCAAATACCGCAACCGGCTTGATCGCAGAGCCAGGTTGACGTGGCATCACCGCACGGTTCAGTCCTTTTCTGACGTAGTCTCTCCCGCCGGATACCGCTCTGACTCCTGCCGTTTCGTTATCCAGGAACACGGCGCTTCCCTGGGCGATCTGTTCCCCGCTGTTTTCAGGAAACTGAGCGGCATCCTGAAACTGTTCATACAAAGACTCTTGCAGGGTCTGATCGATGGCGGTCTCAATGGTGTAGCCTCCGCGAAGGATTTCTTCTTCCCTGATTCCGAAACGGCGCTCCGCTTCTTCAAGTACCATGTCCACGTATACGCTGTAAGCAGGGTTTGCCGAAATGGCCGACTGTTCTTCAGGAAGGGTCCTTCCCTGAAGTCGAACCGCTTCATCAGATTCAATGTATCCGTGACGGTTCATCAGGCCCAAGACGAGGTTTCTGCGCTCAAGGCTGCGGTCGTGATCGACAAACGGTGAATAAAGATTCGGCCCTTTCGGAAGTGCCGCCAAAAGCGCCCCTTCTTCGATTGTCAGTTCACTCACTTCTTTATCAAAGTACAGCTTCGATGCCGCCTGGATGCCATGGGCACCATGTCCAAAATAGATCTGATTCAAATACATTTCGAGGATTTCGTCTTTCGTGTATCGCCGCTCGAGATTAATGGCTATCAGGACTTCCTCTGTTTTACGCAGAAACGATTTCTCCGGCGTCAAAAAAATGTTTTTCGCGAGCTGCTGGGTGATCGTACTGCCGCCTTCCTGAAGCGAGCCGCTCGTGATATCGCGGTACAGGGCTCTTCCGATGGCTCGGAGGTCAAATCCGGTATGCTGATGAAACCTGTGGTCTTCAACGGATATAAAGGCACCCTGAACATAGTCAGGAACATCTTCAATAGTCACCAGTTCCCGGTTCTCTTCAAACAGATGCGCAACCGTATCTCCGTCACTGTCCACCAGGGTCGTCAGTTCACTCATCACAAGATCTTTTTCATCAATCGTATAATTGCCAAATAAAATCACACCGGTATAGCCACCCGCTGCCAAAAGCAACGTAAACATGATGATCCCGGTGATTAAAACCAGTCTTTTCTTCCATTTTCTCATATGCATACCTATTCCACCTCCGTGCCTAACACTATTAAGACGACCTTCCACAGAAAAAGTTACAGGTTTTCGGATTGGTCAAATACCGAAATCCCGACTCCAATCATACATAAACCATGAAACGCAAAGCTGCATCATTGCACTGGCCCTTTTAAATCGCTATGATTAAACACGGAATGCATAATTCTGTATGATAACATGTCACACGCCATTCGGTGTGATAATTGTGAAATTAGCGTGAACATCATTTCTTTCGTTATTATTTTCCTATATATTTATAGTGGCGTGGACCCGCTTACAAGAATGGATCAAACATCCTGAAACACATACTGATGTAAGGAACATCAACCAAAATGGAGGTTTTTTCATGTATACTGCTGCAATAATGATCAATGAACTGACTTTCCTGTCGATCT
The DNA here is from genome assembly GCF_000093085.1 of [Bacillus] selenitireducens MLS10. Classification (GTDB taxonomy): domain Bacteria; phylum Bacillota; class Bacilli; order Bacillales; family Salisediminibacteriaceae; genus Salisediminibacterium; species Salisediminibacterium selenitireducens. The sequence continues at coordinate 2,706,009 of NC_014219.1, forward strand.
GGATTGCCCTTTTCGCAGGACTTGTATCTTTTTTATCCCCATGTATTTTCCCACTTGTACCGGCTTATATCGCTCAACTGACCGGTTCAAATATTGCCGACAATCAGATTGAGGCAGAACGGAGACTGATTTTCTCAAGAAGCATCGGTTTTATCATCGGCTTCACATCGATCTTTATGATCATCGGGGCATCGTCGTCCCTCATCGGATCACTCTTTATCAACTACCAGCAGCTCCTTCAGCAGCTTGGCGGGATCATCATTATCCTGTTTGGCCTTCAGCTGATGGGCGTCTTTTCACTCGATTTTCTCATGAGTAACAAAGCCATGAGCCGCCCGAGTAAAACAACCAGTTTCGGTCGGTCGATTCTGTTCGGCTTCGTGTTTGCCGCAGGCTGGTCTCCGTGCGTGGGACTCGTCCTCGGTTCCATTCTTGCTTTGGGTGTCGGTTCAGGGGCTGATACGACGGGCATGATGATTCTGCTTCTGTTTTATTCCATGGGGATCGGGATTCCGTTCCTGCTTGTCTCACTCATTTATGCAAAATCGCTCGATAAGGTGCGCAATCTGAACCGTTTCTTACCGGCTTTACAAAAAACGAGCGGCGTCATCATGATTGTACTCGGTGTCCTGCTCTTCACAGGAATTTTCTTCCGGATCGCTTCTTACCTGTCCCAGTTTGTCCCGTTCGGCATTTAAGACGCTCCTCTACGTTTGAATTCGCCCGTTGCATCGGGTAAACTGTCAACAACAACAGTTCACAGGAGGATGTCCATGACTAATCAGGAAACATTGCATGATTTCATTCAACAGCATTTTGATGAGATGGTTGACATCAGGCGCTATCTCCATCAGCACCCTGAGCTCTCCTTTGAGGAAGAGCATACACCTGCCTTCATTGCGGACTATCATGAGAAGCTCGGGCACAGCGTTCAGAGCGGTGTCGGAGGGCGCGGGGTTGTTGCCATTCTGAAAGGTAAACAGCCTGGCCCCAGGATCGCACTTAGGGCCGATTTTGATGCGCTTCCGATTCATGATGAAAAGGATGTCCCATACCGCTCCAAAGTGGACGGCAAGATGCACGCATGCGGCCATGATGCCCATACAGCAAGCCTTCTCGTCCTTGCAAAAGCGTTAAATGCCATGAAAGACCAGCTGAAAGGGGACGTCGTCTTCCTGCACCAGTTTGCGGAGGAAGTGGCCCCAGGCGGAGCGAAGCCCATGATCGAGGCCGGCTGCCTTGAAGGCGTCGACGTCGTCTATGGCACACACCTCTGGTCCACTTCAGAAGTCGGTACCGTTGAATACCAGGAGCAGGCCGCCATGGCGGCAGCGGACCGTTTCAAGATTAAAGTACAGGGGAATGGCGGTCACGGTGCCCATCCGCATACAACGAGAGACGCGGTGTTAATTGGTGCCAAGATCACAGATGCCCTGCATCACATCGTCAGCCGAACCGTCGATCCGATGGCATCCGCTGTCATCAGCGTAGGTCGCTTTGAAGCGATCAACGCCTTCAACGTGATTGCCGACAGCGCGGAACTTGAAGGCACCGTCCGAACTTTTGACCCTGAGATCCAACAGCTCGTCCGTACGGAAATGGAACGCGTCACGACAGGTATCGCGGAAACCTACGGAGCGAGCGCCACCTTCGAGTACATCCCGGGCTACCCGGCCGTGATCAATCATCCGGAGCACGCAGAAATCGTCAGAAAGGTTGCTGCTTCAACCAAAAGTGTGAAAGCGGTCAGCCATGTACCGCCGCAAATGGCAGGGGAAGATTTCGGATACTATATCCAGGAGAAACCCGGGGCTTTCTTCTTTACAGGAGCGAGGCATCCGGACTGGTCCGTTGCATATCCGCACCATCATCCTAAATTTGATATCGATGAACGTGCGATGATCACATCCGCAGACATGCTCGGCAACCTGGTCCTCGAAACGATGGGCCTGAGAGATCCGTCATAACGACCATAGGACGAAAAAAACCGTGGAAGGCTGATGCCCCACGGTTTTTCGATTATCCGATGCCCGGATATCGTTTATTGTAGGTTTTTCTGAGATACAGATCTGACAGCCAAAACGAACAGATCGCCATGACGATAAAGACGATCAGCCCCTGAAGAGGTGCGGTGATGAATGCAACGAGCGAGCCGACTATCAACCCCTGAATCAAGAGGAGGCGCCTCATCCAATACTTGTGCCCATCAAAACGGTTCTCCTTATTCACCGGGTACAGATCGATCATTTGCTTCGTGTTGTAATGATCCTTCAAAGTCGCGATCTGCATGGCAGTCAGGACGGAAAAAGCGCCCCCGACAAGCCACTGTCCCCAATCAAGATTAACCGCCAGGGTAAAGACAGCCCCAACAGCCGTCAATCGGACATAGATGCCAAAATAATCATCTGCCCTGAAAAAACTTCTTCCCATGAGATACCGGTAGAAATGATCATGTCCATATGGCGTGAACGACAAGAACACATCGGCAACGCGCCTTTTTTTGACGGTTGATTTCAGTGCGGGTACATCGGTAAAACTGTTTGCGATCCGGTAAAAGGTCATCGTCGTTTTCTGTTCAATGGCGACGAGCCGTTGCCATTTCAATAAATACACCTTCGACAGTTTACGGAAATAAATCCCGTATACAATTAGAAGCAGAACCATCGAAAGCAAAATCGTCCACACCGACTGCATATCAAACAACGCAATGATGACCACCGCATTGACGGCAGCGCGCATAGCCGTGTGCTGATAGACTTTCCTGTCATCCTGAAACCGCTGCTCTTCAAAACCGGCAAGGAGATTCCACCCTTTCAATAGGAGCGCCGCCAGGACAATGATCAGCCAGGCCGCTGTCGAATCGACAAAACGGTCCATCATCAATGGGGTAAACAACAAAATCACAAGAGCCGTGTAAAAGGCTTCCATCAGCCAACTGTACAGAATGCTTTTATGGATATACTTCTTCATCCGGTGTTCGAGAGGTGTCAAAAACACCACATCCGCTTCCCTGATAAAGGTTCTGACACGTCCCCTTGTTACAAACCACACAAGCACAACCCCAACAGTCAGTTTTGCCGGGAATGATTCCGGCAGCCACTGCAGAAGCTGGCCATAATAATAACTGCCAAAGACGAACAGCAAATACAGCGAGAACAAAAAACCGCTGTTCCCAATAAGCCTTAAATACCGGATAGCCTTCTGCCAGTACTCACTACGCCTTTTGTCATAGAGATCCCCGGTACTATGCATGACGCTCTTCCTTTGTCATCTCAACATAAATATCATCAAGGGCCACTCCTGGCATCCCCGACTGTTCCCTCAATTCTTCAAGCGTACCTTCCAGAATCATGCGGCCATGATGGAGGAAGATAAACCGGTCACAGTAACGTTCTGCTGTGGCGAGAATATGCGTGGACATCAAAATCCCGCACCCTTCTTCCCGGAGCGCCACCATCCGATCAAGAAACGATTTGATGCCAATCGGATCGAGCCCCACAAAGGGTTCATCCGCAACGTAAAGCTGCGGCTCGACCATGAATGCACACATGATCATCACTTTTTGCCGCATGCCTTTGGAAAACTGGGAAGGAAACCATTGTTTCATTTTGGTCATCCGGTATTCCTTCAAAAGAGCTTCAGCACGCTGCGTCATCTCCTTTTCGCTAATCCCGTATGCCATTGCGGTCAGTTCAAGATGCTCCCACAGCGTCAGTTCCTCATACAGCATCGGCATTTCCGGTATGTACGCGAGTTCTTGCCGGAACCCCTTCACATCTTCCGATACTGATTTTCCATTCAGTCTGATCGTACCGCTGTGCGGATCCATTAATCCGAGGATATGTTTGATGGTTGTACTTTTCCCTGCCCCGTTGAGTCCGATCAGACCCACCATTTCATTCGGGTGAACAGTGAAACCGACATCGTGCAGAACCGGTCTGTTTTTCTGGTAACCGCCGGTCAGGCCCTCTATTTCCAATAAAGCTGTCATCTGCGCCTTCCTCCTTCATCACTTCATACATAATTGTTCTGTTTTCACTATATCGAATCAGGAAGGACTTGAAAAGAAAAGCAAAAAGATTTAATGTATAGTGAAAGTGGCGTAAACATTCTGAAAACGGGGTGATACCATGTCTCACAATGAAAACTGTATTTTTTGCAAAATTATTCAAGGCGATATTCCCGGCGCCAAGGTGTACGAAGATGACCATGTTTTGGCCTTTCTGGATATCAGTCAGGTGACAAAAGGTCATACGCTTGTCATTCCAAAACAGCATGAAGAAAGCATTTTTGAGCTGTCGGAAGAAACGGCACGAAACCTGTTTGCCGCCGTTCCGAAAGTATCCGGTGCATTAAAGGCGGCCTTTGATCCAAAAGGACTGAACATCCTTAACAACAACGGTGAGTTTGCCGGTCAATCCGTGTTCCACTATCATCTGCACCTGTTGCCAAGATATTCTTCCGAAGACGGATTCGATGCAAAATGGGTTACACATACCGATGATTACACAGGTGAAGATCTTGCAAAGCTTGCAACTGCCATTCAAGAAAACCTTTCCTGACAGACCGCTTCTCTGAAAAGCCGGGATACCCGGCTTTTTGTGCGCTGAATCGTCAGAAAAGTTTTTATATTTATCATAATGAAGGAGAGATGACAACGATGACCACGTACAATTTTAATCCCGGACCGAGCCCTCTGCCAAAAGAGGTCCTCGACCATGTGCAGAAAAACATGTTCAATTTCGAACAATCAGGGATGGGGCTGATGGAACTCAGCCATCGAAGTGCACTGTATGAACAGGTACATAATCAGACCATCAGTGACCTGAAAGACATTCTCAGGGTTCCAGATGATTTTTCCATTCTTTTGTTACAGGGCGGTGCCTCCTTGCAGTTCTCCATGATCGCGCTGAACTTCCTTGGCGATGATCAAAAAGCCGCCTATGTGATGACCGGATCCTGGTCAGAGAAAGCCAAAAAAGAAGCGGATTTTTACGGAGAGACCTACGTCCTGGCCACCACAAAGGAAAACCAGTACAAGTCGATTCCCGATGTTCCGCTGCAGGACATTCAGAATAATACGGCTTATCTTCACTTCACGTCAAACAACACCATCTTCGGCACCCAGATCAGGTCTTTTCCTGATGCCGACGTTCCCGTGATTGTGGATATGTCGAGTGATATTCTCAGTAAACCCGTCGACTGGAACACGGTGGATTTAGCGTATGCCGGAGCCCAAAAGAATGCCGGCATGTCCGGAGTGACGGTTGTTATTATCCGCAACAGCCTGCTCGAGAAGGCGTCTGATAAGGTGTCACCGTCTCTTTCCTATAAGCAGCATGCCAAGAGCAACTCGCTCTATAACACACCGCCTACCGCAGCGATTTATATGACCGGTCTCGTCTGCGACTGGATCAAACAGAACGGCGCAATTGAAGGCATGACAGAGCGTGCCTCCCATAAAGCAGGACTGCTGTATGATGAAATCGACGGATCAGACGGCTTTTATACGGGGCATGCGGAAACAGAGGCCCGATCGTTTATGAACGTGACGTTTAACCTGCCGACGGAAGAACTTGAAAAGAAATTCCTTGCCCAGGCAAAGGAAAAAGGTTTTGTCGGCTTGAACGGACACCGCTCCGTCGGTGGATGCAGAGCCTCTATTTACAACGCCGTGCCCGTCAGTCACGTCGAAGCTCTCGTCTCCTTCATGAAGGCCTTCCGCTCTGACAACCAATAGGTCTTACGGTTTAATTCTTCACATTTCACGTACATTCAATAAGCGATATCGATGAATCACTAGCTTTCAATAATGATCATTGCAGGCAGAAAACCTCGAAATCACAAGGTTTTCAGTCTCTGTATGTTATGCACAGGCCCACGGGAATGAACTTCCAGTGGGCCTGTAGACGTATTTAATTATTTTTTAGAAAACTTTGAATCTTTATTGAGAAAAAACAATCTGTTATGTTATGATATGTTTATCATTTTCCTGAAAAAATAATGAATTTTTAGATAATTCACATTTTTTTATTTCAAAAGACATATTTGATTGGAGGGAGACTATGGAGCACCAAGAATTGCATTCCATGAAACAGTCCATTATGTACAGCCACAAAATTGCCCAGCTGAGCAAAGCCCTGTGGAAATCCATCGAGAAAGACTGGCAGGCCTGGATTAAGCCGTTTGAATTGAACATCAATGAGCATCATATCCTGTGGATTGCCTACAACTTAGAAGGCGCATCGATCACCGATATTGCCAAATTCGGTGTGATGCATGTTTCCACTGCTTTCAACTTCTCCAAAAAACTGGAGGAACGCGGATTGTTGACGTTCTCCAAACGCAACACCGATAAACGGAATACGTATATTTATTTAACCCCCGACGGCGAGTCACTGTTGCTTGAAACTTTTAAAAGCTACAACAATCAGACTTATGCTGTCTATAACGGATCTTTGCCGATTAAAGACCTGTACGGCAAGTTCCCGGAGTTTTCTGAACTGATGAGCATCGTCAAACACATATACGGGCCTGATTTTATTCGTATTTTTGAATTATCCCTCTCCAAATTTGAAGAAGGATTCACAGAAGTGAACGGCCAGCTGATCCCCGTGCAAAAAGGGGATTCCGAAGCCTCCACATCCTGATCATTAACGGGACACCGGTGTTGTTATACCGGTGTTTCGTGACGTTTTGCGCACATTTCAAATCGGGAAGAAATCATTTTTCAAAAAAGGGTTGATTTATTGGCGGAAAGAGCGTACATTACATAGGTATTGTTCATTTATCTGACACAGGGTCGGAACTACTTGAACGCATGAAACGCAGCCGTTTCAATCCTGGAGGTGTAACCGTTGAATTGTTTAAAAACCATTTCCGTCGAGCGGGATTTCGGAAAAGAAAAGTTATTGCTGATTTCAACACTGTTCAGCGGTGCATATTTTCTAATTTTCTATACCCTGTTCCGGACATTACTTCCGCAAACCGCACTCGTTGACCACGGACCATTTGTCCTTGTCCTTGCTGTGGCTGCCATTGTCCCTATCCATTTGGTTCTTCACTGTATACCGCTCTGGTTCAGCGGTATCCGGGCAAGCTGTGGTATTCGTAAAGAGCAATGGCCGTTTTTTTACTACTCGTTCTCAGACGCAATTTCAAAACGGGTCAGTATTTTATCAACCCTGTCGCCTGCGATTTTGATCACATTTGCAACCCTTACAGCCGCAGTGCTGTTTCCGCAGTACATTCACTATATCGCCCTCGCTTCTGCACTCAATGCCGGTCTTTCAGTCTTTGATATGATGAACGCCAGGCAGATCTGGATGATCCCGAAGCAGTGTCTGATCGAAGAGCATCGTGACGGTTTTTATATTTTACGACCAATCCGACATGAGGAAGCCAATTAAGGCTTCCTCATTTGTATGACTGTAACCTGTTTGACTCACCGGTCCACAAGAAACGTTGCCTCAAACAGCAGCCGTTCCTCGGCCAAATCAAATTCCACAATCCGCAGATCCACTCCCCCATCCGATGCAGCCTCCCTCAAATCAATGTAAAATTCGCTTGATTCCGGGATCACGTCAATCCAATCCGGTAAATCCGCCGTTGCACGAATCAGCCGAAACACCTGCTCGGAAGGAAGAGAGAAGCCTGCGATCCTGAAGCGGTCCTCGATCAGAACCAAATTGCCGTCCTCAGTCACCTCAGGAATCAGCCTTAAATCAACAGGAACCTGAAGGCCGAAGACATCGACTGTGGTCTCCACATACATGTAATCATCCAGATAGAGTTGAAAATTCTCTTCCCCTTCTGCGCGCATCTCCTGTTCAATCCAGAGATTGATATCGTCTTTCGTCGTGGAAATCTCAAAAACCGCACCGTCTGAATCCTCATAAACCGGGCTTTCCCATTCTTCCCTGTCAGAGCCGGACACAGCATACAGATAAACAAGTGTCATTCCGGCAAACGTTAATACGAGCGCCAGACAGAGGATCAGGAACGCCCATTTCCACAGATTGATCGTTTTCTTTTCCAAAAGGTTCACCCTCTTTTTGTTTATCCGTTTATGTTTTCAGTATCTTTTGTTATAATAAATCAGAGGACCACTGAACTCAGTCCAACGAATGGAGGCATCATGTTGACTTATATCCCGTATATCATGTTTTCCACACTTTATCTATTTGTCATCAATTCCATGACTAATACACTAGTTGTACAAAAAGAAATTCCTGAAGAGAAACAGCCAAAAGTGTTCCGCACGATTAATATATTGATCACGATTCTGATCATATCCGCTTTTGTCAGATTGTTTCATACTTGACCAACAAACCAGCTGATGTAACGAACACCGCCCGGCAAACCTGCCCGGCGGTGTTTTTTCCATGCACGGAAAACGTGCTAGCAAATCATCCTGGATTACCCGCCTTATCCGATCAATCCAATCCGCAGTCGAGTTCAGGGGATTATGACTGAAAATCAGGTTTATAAAAGCTCCTGTTCTCTAAAGGGAAAACCCGCTCGCTGAACTGACCCGGCGGAACCGTTTCGAGAGCTCTGTCGAGCATATTCATCCGCGCATCAATGTTATCAATCATATGGAGCATTTCCGCCTCACGGATCATCGGCGGTTTTGGCGATCCCCATTCCGGCTTCCCGTGATGAGTCAAAATCATATGCTGCAGGGCAAGGACCTCATCCCCTTCGATTTGCAGTTCTTTTGCTGCCTCATCAATCTCTGTAATCATCAGGGGAATGTGACCAAGCAGTTTCCCTTCAACCGTATATTCCGGTGTCAGAGGACCTGAGAGCTCTCTTACCTTAGCCATATCATGCAAAATGATGCCGCTGTAGAGAAGGTCGGTGTCGAGCGTCGGATAAAGGGCTGACAGTTCCCTGCCAAGCCTCAGCATCGATACGACATGGTATAACAGCCCTGATGCATATTCATGATGGTTCTTGACTGCTGCAGGGGCTGTTGCAAAAGCTTTCTGATGCTTTTTAAACAGGTGGCGAGTTATCCGCTGTATGCGCGCATTTTGCAGTTCAAAAATAAACTGCGTCACTTCCTCAATCATGTCCTCCGGCGCCATCGGGGCAGACGGCATAAAATCATGGGGTTTGACCTGATCACTGGATACGGAAAGCCGCAGAGAGCGAATTCTCAATTGCCTCATCCCTCTGAAATCCTGGATATCCCCGTTCACGAACACAACCCGTCCTGCCTGATAGGACTCCTGATCTTCCGGTGACACGGCCCACAGTTTGGCGTCGATTTCACCGGTCCTGTCAGATAGCTGCAAAGAGAGAAACGGCTTACCGTTACTCGCGATGCCTTTTTTGACACTCTTGATCAGCATGAAACTCTCTACTGTATCTCCCACGAGCTTCTGCTGAATCCCGTTCTGTTTTGTCATCTTAATCACTCCGATCCTGATCTGATTTCAAGTATATCACACATACGTTCGTCCGTGAAACGGTATAAAAAAGGCCCTGATTCAGGCATCAGGACCTTTTTTCGTCTTTGGCTTTTCTTTTGAAAGCGAGATGATGAACGTCACACCGCCCTCTTCGTTCTTGACGGAAGGCGAACCGTCATGCAGTTCACAAATCCGGTTGACAATGGCCAGACCAAGGCCGAATTGACCTTTGTTTCCCTTCCGGAAAGGGGTGAAGATATGATCGATTTCATCCGCCGGAATCGGCTCACCGTCATTCCACACGGTCATGATAATCCGGTCGTCCTCTTCTTTCGCCTCCATGATCATTGTCGATTCTGCATAACGGAGGCCATTCTCAAGCAAATTCTCAAGAAGCACACTCAGCTGCTCACGATCCCCGTGCACCTTCACCGAATCTCCTTTGACCTGGATGTGAACATCATCCCTCGCCACTCTGAAGCGATTCTCAAGGTCATAGGCAATTGATCCAAACGGAAACTCTTTCCACTCCATTGGCGCCTCCTGGAGGGAATCGAGTTTCGTATAATACAGCATATCCCGGACTCTCTTCTCCATCCGTTCCGATTCCTGAATGATCACATCCATCGTCTCTTCGATATTATTCTTCGGCAAGATCCCGTCCTTCACCGACTGTGCATAGCTCTTCACCACCATAATCGGCGTCTTCAGCTCGTGTGAAGCATGCTGAATAAACGTCTTTTGAGCCGAATCGTAACGGATCAGATTTTGACGCATGATTTCAAACTGATTCGACAGCTTCTCAAAATCCTGATCGCCTTCCCACCGGAAGGGTTCTTTCCAGTTCCGTTCGGCAATCTTCTCAAAATGATTCCCGAGCGTCGTCAACGGGGATTTCAGATAAGATTTCAGCCAAAATGCCGGCAAGAGACTCATCAGACCGGAGATCAGCATGATAACACTCAGCCTGCTCCAGAGACGGTTGACCATTTGATCGCGGTAGGTGTCCCACATATAAGAGATATGATAGGCTTCACCGCTCGTCGTATACACTTTGAAGACGACGTAAAACAGGGTCGCATCATTAAAATTAAGCTCATAGCGCCCCCTTCTTGCAACCTGCTCCTGCGCGTTTTCAGCCATTTCAGAGAGCACTTCATTCGGAACAGGATCCCCCTCCAAAGTGCCGAACTGATTCATCAGGAACAGATGCCCGACCGAACGCTCCGCTTCCCGGCGTTCTATGAAATCAAGCTCCGAATTCGGAGGAATCATATGCTGCCCATAAGGGTTTGTGTAACGCGTCTGTTCCTGTTCAATAATCCGGTATGTTTCTTCCGTCAGCGTACTGTTCAGTGACAACGGATAGATGATGCCAATCAGAAGCCCGACAAACAAAAGAATCGCAATGAATGAAAACCAGATTCTCTGCGTCAGATTCAACCGTATCATGAGGACAGGATCCTGTACCCGAAACCGTACAGTGTCTCAACATGAATCCGCGGCATTTTCTTTCGAACCCGGCGGACAACATCGTCCACCGCACGTTCTGAACCGAAATAATCCTCTCCCCAGACAAAATCAATGATCTCTTCTCTCGACAACGCTTTTCCCACATTTCTCGACAGAAGAATAATCAGATCCATCTCTTTCGTTGTCAGATCAATGGCTTCCCCTTCATCCGTTACCGTTCGTGATTTCGGATCGATCTCATAGTCATTGAGCCTGATGATTTCATCCGATGTTTCTTCTTTGTCGTACACCCGGGCCAAGAGCTTCCTCGCCCTGATCATCAATTCCTCAGGCATAAACGGTTTCGCCAAATAGTCATCGCTTCCCAGTTCGAGACCAAGAACCCGGTCGAGATCCTTGTCGCGTGCAGAGATAAAAATGACCGGTGTATCTTCATGCTGTTTGATTTGCTTTAAGAGCTGATACCCGTCCATTCCAGGCAGCATAATATCAAGGACCCATAAGTGCGGCGGACGTTCAATCCATGCCGCTGCATCCTGCCCATCGGTAAAATGCTTGACTTCCCAACCCTCTTTCTCCATATATGCCTGAATGACTTCTCCCAGATTCTGTTCATCCTCGACAAGGTAAACATGAAATCCTGCCATAATACCAACCTCCATATAATCATCGCTGATTTTATCAATAACTCTTCACGTCAGATTTCGAAAGTCCGACCTCATGTGCAGTTTACCCCATCCACTGTGAAACTGGTTGTAAAGACCGGAATTTTACACAATTCACGAGATTGTTTTGACGTTAACCGCCATCATGGCCTTCACTTCCTCTTCGAACCAGTCGTGGCAGGTCATCATAAGAATCTGCCTGGATGCTGACAGTTCACGGACGAGTTCAAGCATTTTGGTCCGCCGATTCCGGTCAAGGTTCACAAAGGCCTCATCAATCACGATCGGAAAAGCATGGCTGAAACTCTCATCAAGAGCCAGAGAAAAACGCAGCGCCAGATAGAGCAGTTCACACGTTCCTCTGCTGAGCTCTGAAGGGGAAAAAGTCATGCCTCTGTGGTCTTCCACCATAAACCCGTTCCCCTCTGCAGGGATATAAAAACCGGTATACTTGCCATCTGTGAGCTTTTGGATATATGACTGGGCACGGGCAATCACTGCAGGCTGGCGTTCTTTTTCGTAGGTGTTCCTAACGCGGTGCAGCATATCCCGTGCTGTTTCAATGACGAGCAGGCGGTTTATTTTTTCATCCATCTGAGCCTCGGTCTGCCTCAATTTGAACAGGAGTTCTTCATGGCTCCCGTCCTTCTCGAGTTCCTGGATGTCTTTTGTAAGCGCAGTGGCCGCTTCAATGATCCGGTCCCGCTCTTGCTGCAGTTCTGTATAGCGCGACTCAAGCTGAGATAACCGCTCCTGAACCGACTCATTCATTTCCACCACTCTCCGGATAATGAGCGCACGCTCCACGTGATCAGGGATGCCGCCTTTCAGTTGCCTCAGACAGGCTTCAATCGTCGCCGCAACTTCTTGAATCTCTGCCGTCTGCCGGGCTTTTTTCCTGAACGACTCTTTGTCCCGAACATCCGCTGCGTCAAAAAGCGCCTCAATATCATCCTCATAACGCGTTCGTTCCCCGCTGATGACCTTTGCCGCACGATCCGTTTCCGCGTAGAGGTGTTTCAGTTCTTCAAGACGCTTTTCACTTGCCTCAAATGACTGCTTTTGTGCAGCGAGCCAGGCGAGCTGATTCCACACCTCTTTATCGTACATGGCAGTCACTTCCGCCACAGTGTCTTCAAGAGCCCGGAGGGCCTGATGAACACGGTTTTCAAATGCTTCAAGCCATTCGGTTAAAACGCTCATCTGACGTTCGAGAGCGCTTTTTTCCGTTTCGATCCGCTTCCACTCCCTGAAGTCCGCGAGAAAATAGTCATAGACCAGAATATCCCCGGTTTCCGGGAATCCGCTAACAGACAGCCACTCGTCTCTCCTCTGTCCCCAATCGGTCAAGCTGTTCTGCACGTTCTGAAGATCCTTCTTCACTTGTTCCATCTCCTGAGCAAGCTCCCGGGCTTCCTCTTCAGCATTCTCCAAACGGTAAAGAGATCGTTCGTGATTTTTGAGCGTCCTTTGCAATTCATCTGCGTTAATATAGGGACTGTTCTCTCGGGTCCCCGTATCTTGCAGGGCATCAACACGCTCAAGAAAACGCTTGTACTCAACCTGCTTTTTTCGCCGGTCAAAGAAGGTCAGTCCGAGCCACAGAGCTGTGATCAAAGCAGGAACCGAAGCTGCAAGGAGATCTGCGACGAAAAACGTGATCACCGAAAGAACCAGGCCCCCAATACCAATCAGTCTCATACGGCTTTCAAGCTGCCTGATCTCCTGATCCAGTCGCTCTTTCTGTTCTTCCTCCCGTTCGAGTGCCTTTATGTTCCGACGATGCTCCTCTTCCTGTTTTTCAAACGCTTCATAATTCAACAGATCGCTTTTAATCGAGGCGATCTCTTCTTCATTCAGCATCTCTTCCTGGATAGCCGCCTGTTTGACCTGTACCTGATTCTGCTTTCCCTCGATCTCCTGAAGTCTTTTTTCAAAGTGGCGCTCATCAAGTTTCAATCGGTTTAAATCCTGTTTCAGCGTTTCAAACTGATGCAGATGATACCCGTCAGCCACGGCCTGTTCAAAGACCTCTTTTGGCATACTCTCCCACTTTGCCTCAATCGCTTCCTGCTGAAGACGCTTCTCATGGAGACTCGTATTCAGCTGTTCGCGCTCATTGCGACGATGCTGATACAGGCTTTCCTCTTTCTCGAGGTCGCTGAGCCTCTCCATTGTTTCCCGATCCGGAAGGGAGTTCCGGATCGTCTCCATCTCTTGATTCAATGCCTGTTTTTCTTTTTCAAGGTCATGCAGTTTTGCTTCTCTTTTAATGACGGCATCTTCCATATGCGTCAATCTGGCAAGGCCATCTTCCGGAAATGAGTCTGCCTGTTCGATGTCATCTTGCGTGTACACATCTTTCAGACTGTACCACTCCCGTATGACCGGTTCAAATGAATCTGCAAGGGTCATTCGTCGCCGTTCCGTTTCCACATCCCGAAGCTCCGTATCCGTATCGTTACGTGATGCAGTCAGTTCCTCAAGCTCCATCCTCTTCCCTTTCAGACCATCAAGCAGGCGTTCAGCTTCACTTACCTGGCGCGTGATGGCATGATGCTCTTCAAGAAGCTGGTTCAGCTCCGGCTTGCGTCCGCTCGGTTTAAAGAGCGCGGCTTTTTCATTGGAAAGATCCTGTTCAATGTTACTGAGCATTTTGCCGCGCTCAAAACCTGCATCGTAAAGGTACTCATTCATATGTTCAGGTTTTAATGCGGCGAGCTTCGACACGCCTTCGAGGTCGATGAGAAAAATCCCCTGAAAACTCCCGGCATCAAGCCCGCCCAAAAAAGCGGTCACCCCTTCTGCACCTGCCGTCTCACCGGACGGATATTCTATGGTCACCTGACCCGCCTTCCGCGAGCCTTGCTTACGCGTTATTTTGTACAGTTGGTCATCCGAATCCTTAAATTCAATCATGCCGCCGAAACCCGACGATGTTTTCGGCTTCATGTCAGGAAACTGCCCTGTTGGAAATCCAAACAAAACGGCGTAGATAAAAGAGAGAATCGTCGATTTTCCCGCTTCGTTATTCCCGGCAATCAAGACCGGTTCTCCGCCTTCAAATGACATCGACATATCCGTCCATTTACCATAACCGAAGATTTCAATTCGGTTAATTTTCATCGGCGGTCGGCCTCCTTTCTGATGACAGCAGCTGATATGTAATCCAGGGCCTGTCCGATCAGTTCCTCCTTGTCAGGCAACTCAGCCTGTTTCGTCAAATAGGCCTGCAGGCGGCGATTCTGTTTCAACTGAGTCAGATACTGAGCAGGAATCTCTTCATGATGAAGCTCTTCCTTCATGGCATGGAGATCGGCAAGGAACGGATCTTCCTCCTGACGAAGGGCAAGGTCTGCATCATACAGCCCGGACAGAGACAGATGGTCGATCACCCATTCATCGTCCAGATCTGCGCCAGCCTTTAACAATTCGTGCAGTTCACCGTCAACATGACGGGTATTTAAGGCACTGTAAAGGGGCGTATAGCCCTGAAAGGAAACATCCGCAATGATCTTTTGGCCATGTCTCACCTCCGGAATCTGTTCTTGAAAAAGCCTGAGAACCTCGTCCCACTCCTCCATGCCTGTTACATCCAATTCAATGGACCGGTAGGTGACCGGAGCTGTCGCCATGAATTCGGATGTCACTTCAGATCCTGTGAGACGCACATCCAGATATCCTTTGTTACCGGATTCTTTGCGGTTTGTCCCTTGCATGCTGCCCGGATAGATCACGGGAGGATGACTGCTCAACGTCATACGCTTATGAATGTGCCCGAGAGCCCAGTAATCATATCCGAGAGGGAGAAGCTCAGAGACACTGAACGGGGCATAGGGGGCATGGTCTTTCACGCCTGTCTCCTGACCGTGGAGCACACCAATTTGCCAGTCCGTGTCCGGACTCCGTTCAGGAAACATGGAGACTGCACGTTTTGAGAAAGCACGTTCAGGATAGCTGAAACCGCTGAGTCTGACCCGTTCCCCTTTTTTGGACTCATAGGTAAAGGTATCTCCTGAAGGACCGAAGAGGTGCACATTATCCGGGTACGTAAATGCGTTATCCGATACATGAGGATCATGATTACCATGACTCATATACACCTCAATGCCGTATTCTCCAAGCCTCTCAAAAGCTTGACTCAGAGCCCATTGCCCTTTCAGAGAACGGACTTCATCATCAAAGACATCGCCTGCAATCACGATAAAATCGACCGATACCCGGATTGCATCCTCAATCAACCGGTTTAAACTCTCATATGCCGCTTCTTTGAACAGATTTTGCTGTTCATGCGTCAAACGGCTTTTAATGGACAGTGCCTTGCCAAGATGCAAATCAGCACAGTGAAAAAAACGAATCATGATTATCCTCCTTCTTTCAGCGAACCCTCTGTTACCAGAGATGGGAATCCGGTTTTCACATGGTGAAAATCGGGTACACAATGAATGACCATTCAATCCTGGAGGGGATCCTATGTACAAATACTTTGTAACCGCCTACGACAAATCCGGCAAACATCTTCTGAATGATGTCATTGAAGCGGGTGACGATCAGGCCGGAAGAGAAAACGGCATGAAGAAACTCGAAGATGAGAACCTTTTGCTTCACACATCGCGGGTCGTGAACAGCAAAGGTAAACTCCTCTATTTTCATGCCTGACAGAAAAGGACAGACCAGGGTCTGTCCTTTTTTATTGTCACTATTCCGTACTCAATCTTTCTGCGGAACTTTGTAAAAAGTCCCTGTCGTTTCACTCAGAACCCGGCCGTCATCATCCTTGATGTCACAGACAATAAACTGCACGGTTTTCCCCTTCTTCTTAAAACGTGCCTCAGCGTGAAGATGGCCTTCTTTCACTGTGGCAAAGTATTGGGTTTTGAGCTCCAGTGAAACGGCCGGCGCCTGCAGAAAAGCCGCACACAGATGACCCATGGCCGTATCTGCCAGGTAATGAAGGATCCCGCCGTGAATAAATCCTACGGGGTTAAACATGATGTCTGATACCGGCGCCTTGATCCTTACAACCTCTTTGTCTTCGTCATATGTAAAGGAAAATCCCATGAGTTCATACAAAAACAGTTGAGGTGTCCCCTCTTCATGTGCATCCACAGCCTTACCCGCTCTTTCCATCCATTCCTGTCTGTCCATCTTCATCATCCGCCTTTTTCCTTTTCTTTCATTATAACTGTTCTTCACGTTCCGTGCACCGATTTGCAGCATGTCAATGCGAGAAAGAGACATAAAGAAAACCGGATCACTCATTTCAGGAATGAGGTCCGGTTTCGTGTAAGATTAACCTTCGTTTACGCCGTAAAGATCTTCGAGTGGCTCAGTGATGATCTTGTTGATCTCACCAACGAGCTGGCTCATGCGCTGCTCTTCTTCCATCAGCTGTGAAATGACTTCATGCTGCTGAACAAGTTCAAACTGCTTTTGCGCTTCCTGAACTTCTTCTTCAGTAATTTCCTGTCCCTGCATCTGCTTCTCCTGCAGACCCAGCTGAACATTGCGGAAATTATCAAGCATACGCTTGGCTACTTCGTCTTCATTCACCTTTGCGTGCAGGTCACTCAGCTTTGTAAATTCCTCGCTTCCTTTCAGTTCAGTTGCGAGTTCGCGTGCCTTATCATAAGGGTTTGCCATAAATGTGTTCCTCCTCATTAATTGCGGTTCTCCCGTTTTTTTTCACCGGGCCCGCTTTCAGTCAACTTAGACTATAACATGAATCGTCTCTTGATTTCATCCGATTTGCCAAATTCGTTGACGGGAAATCTTTTTCTGCTTTTTCATTATGCAAATAAAAGAAACAAAATGGCCTGCAAGAGTCCGATGCCGCCGCCAATCAGAGCACCCAGGAGTGCAATCAGCTTGAGTTCTCTCATGGCAACTGAAATAATCATCTGTTCGAGCTGTTCGATCGGGAACTGATTGACCTGATCGCGGACAACATCCCGAATACCGATTTTACGCATCATTCTGCTCAAATACTTGGAAACAAGCGAAGTCGTTCCCGCCATGAGGGCAGGGATAATGGATTCATCAAGAAGTTGACGGTATGCGCCTCCCCATTCATGTATCGGTTTATCCCATTCACCGACAATCGGGATCTCGTTGACGATCTTTCTGATCAGGATACTGATCTGCTCATTTGCCTGTTCGTCATCATAGAGATCAACGGGCTTTTTCTCCGTCAGCTGATGCATCTCCCGAATCAGCAGCCTCGTCACCATCTGCTCCGTCTGCTCATCTTTCACAAATCTCGTCAGTTCCTTCGTGATCACCGAAACCAGCGAAAAACGGTTTACCACACGGCCAAGCATGCCCCCGACGCTTCCTCTCGAGTCAAAGAAACGAGCCACCATTCGGCCAAGCTGATCCTGACCTTCGTCACTGATCAGATACGTCTCAAAACTTACAAGAATATCACGACTCACTTTAGGCATGGCCTCTTCCGCCTTTGTCAGCCAGGCTTGCGGAACCGTTTCTTTTATTGGTATCGATTTATACGAATCGATCAGAGCCGCAATTCTCTGATTGATATTCGCTTCGAGATTACGCCTGACTTCTGCCGTGTTTCCTTGCCGTTCAAATGTGTCGCTGACCCATTCATCCACCGTTCTCTGATCTTTCAACAGTTCATCAATTCCCCGCTCGATACGAGCTTCCAACTGCGCCGTAAACGCCGAATCAGACAGTTTGGACTGTACGCCTTCCGGTGTCAGTAAATAATCTTCAACCATCCGACCGAGACGATCCGCGATTTCCTCACGACGTTTCGGAACGAGTCCAGGTGTGAAGGGAATCCGGATCCCGCCGATCCTGACAGCCTCAAAAGGACGGAAAATCATCCGGATCGCAAGGACATTGGTTCCGCCGCCGAGTATGGCGCCGATGAGCACCATCAGTAAAATCAATCCAGCTGTATCAAACATCACTCTTCCTCCTCCTGCACGTCCAGTCTCTGTTCTATACCTTTTATCAATCCATGGAAAACCGGCATCTTTTCAGCCCCTCCTCCCCGTGATAAGATAATGGAGAAAACGGAGTTCAGAGAGGAGAATTGGCTCATGATTACACATTTTCAACAAAAAGAAATTGACCGTTCGATTCCGGATGGCAAATGGTCAATCAGCTTTTTTCACAATAAAAAACGCTGCACCGGCTACTACCATAAGAACGGAGACATCACCTGGGTGAACGCCCCGGAGGACCATGAAGAGGATATTAAAGCCATCGTCCATGATCTGATGCTCTATCATGTATACGAAGACCATGACCCAAACCACTGAGAAAGGACTCTTCTTCTTATGATCAAACGACTGAAAACCCATTTTCCGCACGCAACAGCAAACGACGACACCCCCATCGGTTATCAGCTCCAACTCCTGATGGAAGACGGACAGTCCATTACACTCGACAAACGTGAACTCTCTGCCGATGAAGCCGATATGCTCAAAAAGCTCTTCGATTTCAAAGAACCCAGTTCACTCCCCGATCGCGAACCTGAGCGTTCCTTCCATTCCTGGCTGATTGAAGGGAACAGTGAATCTGCGCCACAGGCCGTGGACCGGATGACGTTTCCATTCCGGTTTATTTTTATCCGCTTCAGAGCCCAGCCGGATCAGGCCGACACGGATTTTGACGAAGCCTTGAACAGTTTCTTTCCCGGAACCCTCGTTAAACTGTGGCGTTCCCCTCAGGATCTTGTTATCGTGCAGGAAATCAGTGAATGGTTTGATGATGCCATTGCATTAGAATCTGTCGTGGATACCCTCGCGTCGGATTTTTATCTGAATATCGGGATCTACAGCGGCGTCCTTGTGCATAAAGCTGACGATATCCTTCCGACATTTGTGCGTGAACAGTATATTTACGACGAGATCAAACGGCTCTTTTCACGAAAAAACGTCTTTGTTGAACAGGAAGCCCACCTTTATTATGCGCTCCTCAAGCTCCCCTACGAGGTGAAAGAACTGATTCTCGAACCGCTGATTGCGATTGACGATGACCATGAGTTAAAAGAAACCATTTCCGTTTACCTGAAACACAACATGAACACCTCCTCAGCTGCGAAAGAACTGTTTATGCACCGGAACACCATGCAGTACCGGCTTGACAAATTCATCGAAAAAACATCCATTGATATGAAACAGTTTCCGAATGCTGCAGCATGCTACCTCATGCTCGCACTCGATACGATGACGATCAGCGAGAAGCAGGGCCCCGTGTGAACGTGCACAAAAGCCCTCTTCTTTTTTTGTGCATCCTACCCATATCCTTGTAACCCTTTACAGGTTACACTGAACTCAGTTAAAAAAAAGCGTATTCACAGGAGGTAACAAACAATGGCAGATATTAAATTTGACAGTTTGTATAAGATTTATGATGGTGACGTTCAGGCGGTTACGGATTTCAACCTTGATATTACGGATAAGGAATTCATCGTATTCGTCGGTCCATCGGGTTGCGGGAAATCCACAACACTCCGAATGGTTGCCGGACTTGAAGATATTTCTAAAGGATCCCTGTATATCGGTGAAAATAAAGTCAACGATGTCGCACCGAAAGACCGTGACATTGCGATGGTATTCCAAAACTATGCCCTCTATCCGCACATGAACGTGTATGAGAACATGGCATTCGGTCTGAAACTCCGTAAGTTTGACAAAAAGGAAATCGACGAGCGGGTCCGTGAAGCAGCAAGAATCCTCGGCCTGACAGAAATGCTCGACCGTAAGCCAAAAGCCATGTCCGGCGGTCAGCGTCAGCGTGTGGCACTCGGCCGTGCGATCGTGCGTAACCCGAAAGTGTTCCTGATGGATGAGCCGCTGTCAAACCTTGATGCCAAGCTCCGTGTCCAGATGCGTGCTGAGATCATCAAGCTTCACAAGCGCCTTCAGACAACGACAATTTATGTAACACACGACCAGACGGAAGCCATGACCATGGCTACACGAATCGTCGTCATGAAAGACGGTTATATCCAGCAGGTTGGTGCACCAAAACACATCTATGATAATCCGAATAACGTCTTCGTTGGCGGCTTCATCGGTTCTCCGGCCATGAACTTCCTCCACGGAAAACTCCAGGACGGCCAGTTCCACTTGGGTGACAGACAGATTAACGTTCCGGAAGGCAAGCTCAAGACACTCGGTGATTACAATGGCAAAGACCTTATTCTCGGTATTCGTCCGGAAGACATTCACGATGAGCCTGTTTTCCTCGATGCCAATCCGAATGCCCGCTTCACAGCGAAAATCGATGTGGCTGAGCTGATGGGTTCTGAGTCTTATCTCTATTCCAAAGTCGCCGATCAGGATTTCATTGCACGGGTTGATTCCCGTACAGACATTTCCGGAGGAGACAGCATTGATGTAGCCTTTGACATGAACAAAGTGCATTTCTTCGATGCCGACACGGAAGAGCGAATCAAATAACTGAAAAAACCTGAATAGACAAAATGAAAACACCCGGATCCTCCCCCTTGGATCCGGGTGTTTTCGTTACGCCAGAGACTTACCAGAAGGTCAGCATATCAAAAATGCCGAGGAGAATCATCAGCACACCAGCGCCTCTCTGCACTATAAGACCCGCGCGCCTGCCTTTTCTCATGTTTATTTTTCCGATATCAAGGAAATGGATGATAAACAGCACGAATAGAAACGGGATGGATGTCCCGATTGCAAACAGCGGCGGAAGGAGAGCACCGGAAGATGCGGTAATCGACAGCGGCATCAACAGTCCGAAGAAGAGCAGAAACATCGTCGGACAAAAGCCGAGAGAAAACAGAAAGCCGAGCATAAACGGACCGCTCTTTTGCCCATCAGGCAACCTGTCCGTCCAACTCGTAAAGACGCGCTCGAATCCTTTCATGTGAAACACGCCAAGCATATATGCGCCAATCACCAGAAGAAGGGGACCGAGTGCTTTTCGCATGGGTTCAAAGAAGAGAGGCAGCTGCCGCTGAAACTCCTGACCGAGGGCTACGACAATCAGACCGAGAATCGAAAACGCCGCAATCTTCCCGATGATAAACCAGATGGCCTGGTACCAGGAGACATCGTGTCTGATGGATTTGGATCCATAGAGCGTAATCGCACTGAAGTTGCCGGAAAATTGACAAGGCGCCATCGCTCCGACAATGCCCAGAAAGAATGCAAACAGGATCGGATAGTGTTCCACTGCACCCGCGAGATTCATAAACGGATCCCGGATCAGCTGACTGAACGCTTCCACATAATCAAACATTGTCATTTCGCTCCTTTTTTCCATATCTGAATTGATGAACAGGTGGTGAACATTATGCATATAACCCTGATCGGCTCAACCGGGCGCACCGGGCGACATCTGTTATCGATGCTGCACGATGTGCACGAGCTCACGCTTCCTGTGCGAAACAGAGCAGCTTTACCCGATACCCTGTCCGACAGACACACTGTCATCGAAGGTGATATCCTTGATGAGGATGTGCTGCAAACGGCCATTCACAGCGATACTGATCTTGTGATTTCATGCCTCTCAACGGATAAACAGCAGCTGCTGAGTAAAGTCAGCACCCCGCTCATCAACCGTATCCGTTCAGCAGGAGGACCTCCTCTAATCACGATTGGTACGGCAGGAATCTTAGATGCCCGGGGTGAAACAGGCAAATACCGTTTTGAGACTTCCGAATCGAAAAGGCGTTCCACAGTTGCCGCAAAGGATCATCTCGCTTTTTACCATGCGCTGAAAGATTCCTCCCTGAACTGGACGATCATCTGCCCAACCTACCTGCCGGATGATGATGCAATCCGGCAGGTTGTCTTTGAAGCAGACGTTCTTCCTGAAGGGGTCAGCCGGATCGGAACAGCCACGCTTGCTGCATTCATTGCAGACCATTTACATGACAGTGCATTCCAGCATAAACGGATCGGTGTCGCAGAAGAGGAAACTCAGCGAATGTAGCCGATTCGCTTTGCCCAATCATACCAGTCCTGCCCCTTTTTTATCGACAGTTTTTTCTTGATATTACGCCGGTGATTCTCCACCGTTTTCGGAGAAACCGTTAACTTCTTTGCCGTGTCATTTACAGAGAATCCTTTTACCTTCAATTGAAATACTTCCTCTTCCCTGGCTGTTAACGGTGTCCCTTTACCGTTATTGACGTCAAGGGCATCATCGAAGACACTGGAGAGCTTCAAACGCTCTCCCTTTCTGACTCGGTCAAAATAAAGCATAAGCTGATCGATGTCAGCCTCCTCATGAAAAATCCCATCAACCAGATGATCATCAAAGAGAAGTTGCTGTTGCCCCTGTTCTTTTCTGTACATGATCAGTTTCAGATAAGGAGCCGCTTCAGGCCTATCCAGGGGAAAGAAAGCCTGTGGAATCGACGTCTCATATAAATCTTCATGAAGCAAAACGAGGTCAAATGCAAATTTGGACATCGCCTGATGCCACTCTCCCTCTGTTTCAGAAGAGACCATATAGGTCACGTCATAGACATCTTTTAGTACTTGCGTAATGCCGTATCGGACGAGTGGATGCCTGACGCCCAGATGGATTCGCATGATTTCACATCCTTTTAACGTTTCGTTCAAATTTCGCTCACAAGTTCACGTAAATATGAGGGTTAACCCCTATAACTCTTTACAAGTTTATTTTATAACATATACATAGTAATAACTATTATTATAAACGCTATACCATTTATGACTGCTCAAAATCTATAGAAGAGAGAAAGGAATGAACCGCCATGTTTGAATATGATCCGGTATTATTCAGTCGTATTTTAACCTATGTGACACTCGGTTTCCACGTCATATTTGCCACGCTCGGTGTCGGGGTCCCCCTGATGATTGCCATTGCCGAATGGATGGGCATCAAACGCAACGATCCCCATTATACGCTGATGGCGCGCCGCTGGGCGAGAGGTTTCGTGATCTCCGTTGCTGTCGGGGTTGTCACAGGTACTGCCATCGCCGTCCAACTTGCACTTCTTTGGCCGAATTTTATGCAGGCCGCTGGACATACGATCGGTCTCCCGATGTTCATGGAGACATTTGCCTTCTTCTTTGAAGCCATTTTTCTCGGGATCTACTTATACACTTGGGATCGTTTCAAGAGTAAAATGAAACACTTCCTGCTCGTCATCCCGATTGTCATCGGTGCCACGGCAAGTGCTTTTTTCATTACATCCGTCAATGCATTTATGAACTATCCGACGGGGTTTCAGCTTGTCGACGGGGTACTCACGGATGTGAGTCCGCTCTCGGCCATGTTTAACCCGGCAACACCGACGAAAATATCACACGTCATTATCACAGCCTATTTGACGGCAGCCTTCATTCTCGGGATGGTTGCAGCACTCAAATTGCTGAAGAACAGCAAGTCGGAATATCACCGAAAGGCGCTTCACCTGAACATTACCGCTGCAGCCGTCTTTGCCATTGCAACAGCCGTTATTGGCGACTTCTCAGGAAAGTATCTGCATGAATACCAGCCAGAAAAATTGGCCGCAGCAGAATGGCATTTCGAAACCGAGCCGGGAGCACCGCTGATCCTCGGGGGCATTCTGACGGAGGACAACGACGTGCGCTTCGCCCTTGAAGTTCCCTACGCCCTCAGTATTCTTGCAGGGGGAACACCGGATACGGTTGTGACAGGGCTGAATGATTTCGATCCTGATTATCTGCCACCTTTATGGGTTCACTATTTCTTCGATACGATGGTCTTCATCGGCATGTATCTTGCCCTGATTGCCGTCGCCTTCAGTCTCGCAGGGGTCAAGCACCGTTTGAATCCTCTCAAAAACCTGAATCCGCTGAGCCCATGGCTCCTTAAGCTCATCGTTGCAGGCGGACCGCTCTCGATGCTTGCCATTCAGTCGGGCTGGATCATGGCCGAAGTCGGCAGACAGCCTTGGATCATCAACGGGGTCATGACGGTCAGTGAAGGTGCCACAACGTCAGACAATGTGGACATCATGCTTTGGCTCTTTATCGCACTCTATGCCGTTCTTGGTGTCACATCTTATATTGTCCTTCAGAAGATGTTCAAAGAAAATCCGGTTGAAAAAGAAATGAGAGAACGAAACATTCCGGAACAGACAACGAATGGAGGTGAAGACCGGTGACCTATGAATTAATCGGGATTACCGTCCTCTGGACTTTCCTGTACGGCTATCTCATAGTGGCATCCGTTGACTTTGGTGCCGGTTTCTTGAGCTTCGATGCCAAATACCGTAAAAATGATTTCGTCCTGAACAAAGTCATTCAGCGCTATCTGTCTCCGGTATGGGAAGTGACCAACGTCTTTTTGATCTTCTTCCTGATTGGGATTATCGGGTTTTTCCCGGATACCGCCTATTACTTTGGCACGGCCCTTCTCATACCCGGAAGCATCGCAGTCATTCTGCTTGCCATCCGCGGTTCTTACTATGCGTTTAACACGTATGGGGCAAAAGAGAGCAAAGTCTTCTCTTTTCTTTACGGAGCAACCGGCCTTTTGATTCCGGCCTCCCTTACCGTTGTTCTGACGGTTTCCCTCGGAGGCTATATCGAGGTCACTGACGGCCGTGTGAATCTCCTGTACACAGAGCTCTTCACGAGTATCTATTCCTGGACGGTCGTACTTTTGGCTATTTCAAGTGTCCTGTTTATCTCCGCGATGTTTCTGACGTACTATGCATCCCGTGCGAAAGATGAGGCGGCGCTTAAGACGGTTCGCAAATACAGCCTGAGCTGGGCATTGCCGACCATTATGATGGGGCTGATTGTATTTGCCGTACTGAGTCAGCGAAACGAAACGCAGTTCAACAACATGCTCGATCTCTGGTGGGCCTTCGCCCTATCCGGCGCCGCATTCCTGATTGCCGTTTGGCTCGTCTGGAAAAAACAGAATTACGGGACGGCGTTCATTCTTGTGATGATTCAGTATTTCACTGCATTCTTTGCATACGGTTCGGCCCATTTACCTTATTTGTTGTATCCGTATCTGACCATTTATGACGGGTTCACGAATGAATCAATGGCGCTCGCCCTGATCATCGCATTTATAGCCGGTCTGTTTCTGTTAATTCCATCTCTGTATCTTCTCATGCGCCTGTTCCTGTTTGATCAGGATTATGTACAGGGTAACAAATAAATCCGGGAGGTTGATCTGATGGATTTCACGACATTCATGGTGATGTACGCTTCACCGCTCGTTTTGGCAGGCAGTATCGCAGCCGTATTCATCTGGGCTGCAAAAGGAAAAACACCGGATTGGGTAAAAAGCGACCGGTCCGAATAACAATCTGTTTGATCACTTACAACCACAGCTGCCCGTCAGCTGTGGTTTTTTCCTGGTTCGAACGCTCACTATGGAGATGAAAGCCATCCCAGGAAATCACGAAGCCGTGTTTTCCCCTGTGATCATGCAGGGTATAGTGGATCATAGCCCGTAAATGGAGGAATGATAAATGAAAGTCTCACATCTGAGCAAATCCATACATAGCAGATCCATCCTGAACGATCTCAGTTTTACAATCAGAACAGGAAGCATTACCGGAATCATCGGAAGAAACGGTGCCGGGAAGACGACACTCCTTCGCACGATGGCAGGCATTCTTGTGCCTGACCGGGGTGATGTCACTATCAACGGCAAAAGCATCATCCGACACCCCGCTGAAAAACAATCTCTGATCTTTGTTCCGGATAACCTTGAAGCTTTAAAAACTTACAGTACCAAGGAGCTTGTTCATCTCTACAAGCTTGTCTATCCGCGTTTTGATATGGATTATTTTGAAGAAATGCGTGCCCTGTTCTCCTTGCCGGACGTCACGCGCCTTACCAAATACTCCAAAGGCATGAAAGCTCTGTTTGTATTAATTCTGTCCTTTGCCTGCCGTGTTGACTACCTTCTGTTGGATGAACCGACGGACGGGCTTGATGCCGTTGTCAAAAAGAAAGTGTTGCACTTTCTGACGGAACAGGCACGGGCGAATCATGTATCCGTCATGATTGCGAGCCACAGGCTTGAAGAGCTCGATTATATGGTGGACGATGTCCTTATTCTTCGAAACGGCGAGCTTGACGAGCACTTTGCCATTCGCGATTTAAAAAAACAATACAGAAAACTCCAGGTCGCTTATGAAGGAGAGGCTCTCATTCCTGATTTTATTCGAAACCGGGTCATTGAACTCGATCGAACCGGAAGCGTCCATGCAATTCTGATTCCAAACGAAGACAAGAGTATCTATGATCAGCTGAAAGACACTCAGCCCATTCTCCTCGAAGAACTGACACTCAGTCTTGAAGATATTTTCCTCGCCAGGTTAGGAGGGAATGACGATGTTCTCTAAGGCTCTCTTTTTTCAAAATTATAAGCATACGAAACTCTTACTCTGGATCATTCTCGCCATGTTTGTGATTCATATGCCGTTCCAGGCGACGCTTTCCATTGAACACTGGAACGAGCGGGCCGATATGGCAGAAACGATTGATAATTATGTGTATGAAGTGCAGCGGTGGGATCTGATACAGGTCTTTTCTGAAGGAGCGGTGACGATCTTCCTCGTCATTGGCATCATCGGCCTTGCCGCCATGCTGATCGGTCTTGAGCGGAATACCCGCAGACAGGATTTCACCCTGTCTCTCCCATACAGCAGAATTACCTCGTTTGTTCATAAGTGGCTATATGGCACGGCAGCAATCGTGGTTTTTCATTTTGTGAATTTTTGGATCGCTTATTTCATTATCTATCAATCCCGACATCAGCTGAGCTTTGAGCAAGTCACATTTAACGAAATTCTCTACGAACCGATGCTTGGCTTCATTCTGCTGTATACCTTTGCACTGATGATTGGCAGCATCAGCGGAGAGATGATCTCTCAGCTCGGACTGACTGCACTGTTCGGCTTCCTTCCTCTCGGCATCTTCTATCTCATGCAAGACTTAATCGATGTCCACTTTGGTACAGTCGTGCCCTTGCCCATCTGGGTGGAGTTCATTACGCCCTTTATTTATGTATTTGATGGTGGCCAGGGAGGTCCATTTTTGATTTTTCGTTTTATCGGCATCGCGCTCTTTTTCGTGGCGGGACTTTGGTTGTACCGAAAATCTCCTGCAGAGTTCAATGGTGAGTTTCTCGTGTATAAAAGAATTCAACCAGTTTTGACCGTCCTGATCGTCCTGATGATCTCCTTTTTCGGAGGAAGCTTTATTACATCACTCGCTCCATGGACCGCCGATGTCCTCCGAATCCTCTCATATTGGATCGGCTTTACGGTATTTTTACTCTTTGCTGTCCTGATTGTCCGCAAAATTACGGAAATGCGCTTGTTAACTGCCGGTGGTTCAGACTGATTGAAATAAAACGGTTGCAAAACTTGTATATACAAGTTATACTGGCATTACGTTAAACTGATCATTATCAGGAGGGTTTTCGAATGCCAAAATATGAACAACAGGTCAACGAGATTCTCGAAGCCATAGGCGGCGAAGAGAATATCGACAAGGTTACCCATTGTGTAACGAGACTTCGTCTTGCCCTGCACGATGAAAGCAAAGTGGATGTGGACAAACTTGAAGCCATCGACATCGTCAAGGGTTCCTTTTCGACAAGCGGACAATTTCAAATTATTATCGGTCAGGGGACGGTGGACCAGGTCTACCGCGATCTGATTGAAATGACCGATATCGGTGAATCGTCCAAACAGGATGTCAAGGATGCCTCCGCGCAAAAAATGAACCCGTTTCAGCGCGCGATTAAAACACTCGCCGACATTTTCATTCCGATTCTTCCGGCGATCGTGACCGCAGGTCTGCTCCTCGGTTTGAACAACATCCTTGCCGGTGAAGGCATTTTTGGTTTCATCTCCGACGAGCTAGCCGATCAATCGATTATTGATGTCTATCCGCAATGGTCCGGACTTGCCGATATGATCTTTGTCATTGCCCACGCAGCCTTCGCATTCTTACCTGCCTTAATCGGCTGGTCTGCAGTAAAACGTTTCGGCGGCAGTGATCTTTTGGGGATTGTACTCGGTCTGATACTCGTGCATCCCGATCTCTTAAGTGCCTGGGAATATGCAGGTGCAGTGGAAGACGGCAATGTTCCGGTCTGGAATTTATTCGGATTTGATGTGGAAGCCATCGGCTATCAGGGACAGGTTTTACCGGTCCTGTTTGCTTCACTCCTTCTCGCAAAAATTGAACTTGCATTAAGAAAACGAGTACCGGACGCGATCCAAATGCTGGTCGTAGCGCCCGTTGCACTCCTCGTGACCGGTCTTGTCACATTTATCCTGATTGGACCGATTACGTTCGCACTCGGTAACGGCATTACAGCAGGCTTTCTCTGGCTCTTTGATATGGCACCTGCCATTGGCGGCCTTCTTTACGGCATTTTATATGCACCGCTTGTCGTAACCGGCATGCATCACGTATTTCTGGCTGTTGATCTGCAGCTGACAGGTTCCGGAGACGGCACATTCCTCTGGCCAATTCTTGCCCTGTCAAATATCGCGCAGGGTTCCGCGGCGCTCGCTGTGATCTTCCTGACGAAGAGTGAGAACCTGAAAGGTCTCTCCAGTACGTCTGCGGTTTCTGCATACCTTGGTGTAACGGAACCGGCCATGTTTGGTGTCAACATCCGCTATAAGTTCCCGTTCGTCATTGCGATTATGAGTTCAGCAACAGCGGCAACATTTATCAGCCTGAATCAGGTGCTTGCAGCATCTGTCGGGGTTGGCGGTCTCCCTGCGATCCTTTCAATTCTGCCTGGAGATATGCCGGCATTCTTCGTTGGGATGCTGATTGCCTTCTTCATGCCGATCATCCTGATGCTGATCTACGGCAAACTCTTTATGAAAGAAAAGCTGTAAACCACACAAAAAGCAGTGCCTCGATGGGCACTGCTTTTTTATGCTTGTTTCGATAACATTCTCATCCGTTTCAGATTCAGCTGTCTGATGACTTTCGCTTGTTCAGTTCAACGGCAACCTGTGCACCATTGACCGCATTGTGCTTCACAAGGGCAATATTCGTCGTCAGGGTGGCTCCGTCACTCAGTTCTTTTAATCGGCTTAAGAGATAAGGTGTTGTATCCTTCCCTTTGATTCCCTGATCTTTCGCTTCCTGAATGGCCTGGGCAATCATTCGGTCAATATCGGCTTTCTCCATCTGATCTTCGGTTGGCACCGGATTGGCGATAACCGCTCCGCCATGTAATCCGAGATCCCATTTCACACGAAGCATTTCAGCTATCGCTTCAGGGGATGTGCCGTTCACATCG
Organism: [Bacillus] selenitireducens MLS10; assembly: GCF_000093085.1. Classification (GTDB taxonomy): domain Bacteria; phylum Bacillota; class Bacilli; order Bacillales; family Salisediminibacteriaceae; genus Salisediminibacterium; species Salisediminibacterium selenitireducens. Next base: position 2,735,821 of record NC_014219.1, read on the forward strand.
ACGCCGAATTCACTTTCGCGTGTATAGAACGCCGGGAAAGTGTCTGTCTCATAGCCGATTACCGGAACGCCATGCGTCTCGAGATATTCAAGTGTGAGCCCGATATCAAGGATCGACTTGGCACCTGCGCAGACAACGGCCACATTTGTCTTGGCAAGTTCCTGCAGATCTGCCGAGATATCCATTGTTGTTTCAGCTCCACGGTGCACACCGCCAATCCCGCCTGTTACAAAGACGTCTATTCCGGCGAGGGCCGCGCAGATCATTGTCGCAGAAACCGTTGTCGCCCCTGCCTGTTTGCTCGCCAGGATCTGAGGGATGTCACGTCTGCTCACTTTGGCAATATCTTCACCCTTCGCAAATGCTTCCAGCTCATCGTGGGTCATGCCGATTCTGATTTTGCCATCAATCAGGGCAATCGTTGCCGGAACAGCCCCTTGTTGACGAATGATGTTCTCTACGTCCTCTGCTGTTTCAAGATTTTGCGGATACGGCATGCCGTGCGAAATAATGGTGGACTCGAGTGCGACGATCGCCTTTCCCTGTTCCTTGGCTTCCTTTACTTCCGGTGAATAGACAAGATATGATGTGTTCATGTTTCATTCCTCCTGTTTTTTATGAGTTGGGTCATCCATTTTTCATGTAACCATTCCGATACCGTTTCCTTTGACTCAAGCGTCAGCTTGGCAGTCGCAAGCCCTGTATCCGCTGCCTCTTCAAGCGTCATTCCGAGTGAAAGTCCGTGAAGCACGCCTGAACTGAACGCGTCTCCTGCTCCTGTCACATCTTCTACGTCTGCCGCAGGTGCTCTTTTGGCAATAGGTTCTCCACCGGCTTCCATGAGAAGCACACCTTCACTGCCCTTTGTGATGATCACCTGACGGATACCATGTTCGATCAGCTTCCTGATCGCTCTTTCTTCATCCGTTTCCCGTATTCCGAACCAGCGTTCAGTCAGTGCAAGGGCTTCAAGCCTGTTCAGGATCAGGAGATCAATCACTTCGGGCCTTTCAGGGATCCGGTCAAGCTTTTGTGCAGATACCGGAATTACGGCCAGTTTTGTTTCCGGCTGTGCCTCTTTTTTATGAAAGACTTCATTCAATGCTTCTTTCGGCAAATTCGTATCTGTTACATACCAGCTGCAGGCCCCGGCCTTCGTCAGTATCTGTTTCATCTCTTCCGCTGTGACCGTATCATAGATGTCCATATCCGCCACTGCGAACACGAGATCATGCCGATCATCGAGTACAGCCAGATAGTTCCCTGTTGAGGCCTTTGTCCGTTCGATGCTCAATTGCAGGTCAATCCCCTCATTCACACTGTGACTTCGAAGGTAGTCACCGTCGGAATCTGCGCCGATTACCGTGAACAGTCTTACTTCAGATCCCATTTTGGAAAGGTTCTCTGCAATATTCCTTGCTACACCGCCCCTCGACATGTCTGTATGCCCGGGATTCGAGTCGCCCATCTGCAGCGTTTGCCTGAGAATCGCCTTTCTGTCCACATTCGCGCCACCAATAATCAGCATCCCTGGTTTCTCATTGACGATATAAGCCCGCCCCTGAATGAATCCCGTCTGAGTTAAAGAAGAAATGTAACCTGCAACCGCTGAGCGTGATACATCAAGTTGCCGTGCCAGTTCCTGTTGGGAAATAAAAGGGTCCTGTTTGATCAGCTCCATGATCCGCTGTTCTTTTTCCTTCATCGCCTCCATCACCTCCATCACCTCCAATTAAACAAATGTTAGTTTTATAAACATTTGTTGTTTGAATAAATTATAACATACATTCATCCCGAATAGGGTACATATTTACAGAAAGTTTTTTTATTGCGTTTCAGCAGGAGGACAAATGTGAAAAATTTCTCATTATACCGTATTTATATCATTGTCAGGATGTTTATCAAATTCGTCCTGCAGCTCTATTTTTTCAGTAAAAAGCACAAGGACTGGGACAGCACTTCTCAGGAGGCCTGGGAAACACTCGTTGCCAAACAGGCTATTGAATACAGGGAAACAGCGCTAAAACTTGAAGGACTTATGATCAAAGTCGGTCAGTTTTTGAGCACGAGAGCCGATATCATGCCTGAGGCTTTCCTCCGCGAACTTGCCGATCTGACTGATCAGGTGCCTCCTGTCGCCCCCGATATTTCCAGGGCCATCATTGAAGAAGAGTGGGGCAGGCCCATCGGAGACTATTTGCAGCATATCAGTGACGCACCTGTTGCCTCTGCTTCGATCGGTGAAGTCTATAAAGGAAGACTTCATAACGGTCAGGAAGTAGCCATTAAAGTTCAGCGTTCCAAGATCGAATCAATCATCAAATCCGACTTCAAGGCATTTCGCATCGTCCTGTGGATCACCAGACACTTTACCCGCTTCGGTAAAGAAATCGACACGAAAGCTCTGTATAAAGAAGTTGTCTCCATTATCGGTGATGAACTGAATTATTATAAAGAGCTCCGCAACGCCCAATACTTCCAAAAGAAGTATAATGAGAGTGATGATTTCTACATTCCGCAGTTCTATGAGGAATACTGCACGAAAAAAGTTCTCGTCATGGAGTGGATCGAAGCCAGAAAGGTGACAGACCTGATCTGGTACCGAGAAAATAACCTCAGCCCGGAAGAGGCTGCGGAGAAACTGTTTCTCTTTTTCGTCGATCAGCTCCTTGATCATGGTAAGTTTCATGCCGATCCCCACCAGGGCAATATCATGATCACGAAAGACGGAACCCTTATCATTCTCGATTTCGGCATGGTCGGCCAAATCAGCCGGACAGATGCACGAAACGTCCGCAAAATGATTCAGGGCATGGTTATGGATGACTATCAGATGGCCATCGATCAGCTCGAAAAACTCGGTTTTTTACTGCCGCACGCCGATAAATATAAAATTGAACAGAAGCTGAGAGAATATATCGATTTATACCTCGAACAAAACATCAGTGAGATGGATCAGGAACTCGTTGAGGATATCTTTGAAGATTTACAGGAGATCGTCCGCGAGCAGCCCATTCAGCTCCCTGTGGAATTCGCCTTTCTCGGCAGAGCGGCCTCAATTGGACTGGGCGTGATCACATCTCTGAATCCGAATATTGACTTTATGACCCTCGGAAGACCTGTAGTCAAGGAATGGATGGACGATCAGGAAGACGATGAAGAAACTTTCCAGGCACAGATTATCAGAGACACATTGAAGCCGTTTCTTTCCCTGCCCCGACACGTCAATGAATATCTTGAAGGCCCGGCCGAAGAGAGAATCATGCTCGAAAATCAGCACTGGACAAGGATGGAGCATCAGCGCTTTATGCTCATCATTACGTTACAAACCCTGTTCCTCATTCTTTCTCTCAGTGTTTCTGCGATCTCATTATGGACGGGCATTCCCATCCTTACAGGTGCTGCAATCACCTTATCACTGCTTGTGCTGATTACCATCAGCATCACTGCCGTTCGACACAAACGGTTTATCCATCGGAACAGCCGTTTTGATTGATAGATACAAAGAAGTTTGACTATATTGAAGGAGGAATTACGATGAGCCATTTATTAAAAACCGGATTTCTGTTGGGACTCGGTGCCGCTGTAGAAGGGAAAGAACGCATGGACAAGTATCTTGATGAGATGCTTGTCAAAGGAAAAATAACACCTAAGGAGTTTGACGAACTCTATCATGAACTGATTCAAAAAGGCGAATCAAAAGAAAAGGAATGGAACTACCGCTCCAAAGAACGCATGAACAACCTGATGGAGGATCTGAATATCTTCACAAAAGAAGAATACAATGCCCTTGAAGCAAGAGTGAAAGATTTGGAAGAACGTTTGAACAAAATGGAATCCGCATCTGAGTCACAAGACAATAAGCCGGGCACTGACGCATAAGAGGATCACACTCACGCCAATTGCCGAGCGTCAGACACCAAAAAAGTCCCGGAAGCCATCTTAAAAGAGGCTTCCGGGACTTTTGTTTTCATCCTCGCAGTTACTGACAGAGAACCTCGCCATCCATTTCCGTCGTTCCCCTGCGGCAGTGCACACGCACTTCAATATCCGCAATCTCCCAGGAACCATCGATCTCCTCGAGAGTCAGCCTGAAATCTTCACCGGCAATGGCATCATCACGCAGTCCCCATTTCAAGACCACAGCTTCTGCCAGATTATCTTCCTGGTGGTTCATCCGAACGGTTAACTCGTCAAACGAATCCGGATGTTCAAGCATGTTCCGCTCACCGAGCCATGTGTAGAGAAGCGACTCGGCAGTGGCCAAATCCCCATGCGTTTCATTAAACGTTTCGGACGCTTCACCAAAAGCATCCCGCCAATCGAGACTCTCCCTCTCAAAACCGGCGTCTGCTTCAAGTTCAGTCTGTTCCTGATACATCCATACCTGATCATAAAATCGGTCTCCGTGAGGCGTCCAATCATCTGCAAATGGGGATGGGGCCTCTTCTCCCGTTTCTTCTCCATCCGCCATCTCACCTAACTCCTGTTCGAGATCTGCCACTTGATCAAGTAACTCATTTCGTTCAGCTTCCACGTCTTCGAGTTCCGCTTCCAGGAGGGCTATCTCTTCTTCAAGTGCTGCTTCTTCGGATGATTGAGTGTCCTGATCCGCTTCATTTGCCTGATTGTCCTCATTGTCTCCTGCACATCCTGTGAGAATCAACAGTGATAACGGTACGAATCCAGCGAAGCGCTTCACAGTACATTCCTCCTCTTTCAGTTATCTGGTGAACGTCCATTCATAGTACAGCTTTTCCTGATTGGTTTTTCTTTTCCCGTCAAGCTTTTCGCATAAACGGACAGCAGGAGCAAAATCAGGATCCGGTCTTGCAATCAGCAGCATCAGATCATACTGTTTCCTGGAAATGCCCATCGCCTCTCTCGCCAGATGGATCCCTTCCCCCTGACCGAGCAGCTCCGGATGCAGCTGAAGATAGACTTCGGCCTCCGCCTCCGACTTAAGCCGAAAATCCACATAACCGATCAGCGCTTCTTCTTTAAACACCGCAAAACGGTTCCGCCAATTAAACGGATTGAGGAAATGATCCAGGGCATTCTCGTCCTCCTGAATATTCAAATGGGTCAAAGGTGCATCATACGTCCACTCTGCAACAGCCAGTGCATGTTCATTTTTCATCCAGTCCCAGTGATACATACTATCACCCCTTCCTGTCATGTCAGGGACACACCCGTCAATCTTAATGCCCGCGGCAGTGTTCCGCACACTTTCATTTGATCAAATGAAATGCCGAGACTCACCATCGTCTGAGCCAGTTCAGGCCGTACACCCGAGAACACAGCGGTGATGCCGATCACCTTCAGTGCGTCGTGAAGCTGAAAAAGATTGTGCGCAACGGCTGTGTCAATCATATGTACACCGGATAAATCGATGATAATAAAAGACAGTTCCATTTCCCTGCCTTTATTCAGCGCCTTGATCAGCAGTTCCTGCGAACGGTGTGTGTCGATCGTTCCGATAATCGGCAAAATTGCCACATCTTCTGTAAGAGGGACCAGTGGGACCGACAGCTCCATCAGTTCATCCTTCGCATGCTGGAAGGAAGCATTATGGTGCTCCACATAGGCTTCCGTGAAGGCATAGACCGTCTGATCGATCATGGGATGAAGGAAGTCCGCCATAATAAAATAGTCTTCCATGGCATGATCATTCTCAAGAAAAATAGTTCGGATATGCCGAATCAGCACTTTTCGGAAGAACGGCACAATCAATAAACCTTCTTCAACATTCACACCCGAGCGAATCACAACCCGGCCGAACGATTTACCCCAGCGGAACACATCATCGCCAAAGTCACTTGTGTCTTGCGTCATCATCCGTTCACTGATAATCCCAATCAGTTTTTCAAATTCACCTGTCAGTGTCTCTTCGGCAAGTCGGTTGAAACTCCGTTCATGTTCACCGGAAAACACCTGTACAATTTCCCGGGAAATGTCATGTTTCTTCTCTTTAAAGCCGTTTCCCACATCCTGAAGCAAAGTGACAGACATCGAACGCCCTCCTTCTCTGTATACATCTGATTCTATTTTACGTTTTCTTCTCAAAAATGTCACACGAAACTGAAAGATTTCCAATATTGCTTTGAACATGATAACCTGAAAAAGAATGCAGATAATGGTTAAAGCATTCGTGATGGTTCAGGACCGTTGACCGCTTCTGACTACCCACTATATACGAAAGATGAGTGATTGCCTTGTATGGACATATTCCAGTTCACGCGCCAACTAAAAAACGCAAATCCCGAAAAATCCAGTACCTGATTCTTTTCGTTCTGCTTCTCCTGATTGTGACGGTCGCATTGACCGTTTATACCGGTCTGAGCATGACCCGGACAGAACCGCGGGAGCTGTCTCTCAATCCCGATATGTACATGATGGATTACGAAAATGTCACGTTTCAAAGTATGCACGAGGACGAAGTGATCCTTCAAGGCTGGCTGATGGAGCCCGAAGCAGATCCAGAAGCGACGGTTATTATGAGTCACGGTTACCGCGGTAACCGCCACGAGAGCGGAGCCGGTTTTTTCGCATTGGCCCAGTTTCTGTTGAATGACGGATACAGGGTACTCATGTATGACTTCCGGAACTCCGGCGAATCCGACGGTACGCTCACATCCATTGGCGTCATGGAACGCTATGATGTTCTCGGGGCGGTCTCCTTTATTGAAGACCGGTATAATGAACCGATCATGCTTTACGGTGTGTCCATGGGGGCCTCTGCCTCGCTTTCTGCGGCAGCCTTGACCGATGCCGTATCCGCCGTGATTGCAGACAGCCCGTTCAGCGATCTTGAAAGCTATCTCGAAGCCAATTTGCCCGTATGGACCAATCTCCCTTCGTTTCCTTTTACACCGCTCACGATGGGCCTGATCCCAAGGCTTACAGGCATCACACCGTCAGAACTGAGCCCGGTCAATGACCTTGATGCCATTTATCCAAGGTCCGTCCTGTTCATTCACGGCGATGAAGATGAATACATCCCCCATTCGGAAAGTATCGAAATGGCGTCTCAACACGAAGATGCCTTTGAGATTTGGATTCCTGAAGGCGCCGACCATGTGCAGGGTTTCTATAAGCATCCCGAAGCTTACATGACACTCGTAAAAGATTTCCTTGCTGAGAACCGTTAATCGCGGCATGACATGAAGAGACCCGAAGCGAGCTGATCATCAGCCGTTTCGGGTCTCTGTTCCGTCTTCAGGCATCCTGTTCTGTTGTAATGATCGGTTCCCCGTCAGTAATAATGAGCGTATGCTCAAACTGCGTGGACAAAGATCCGTCACGGGTCCTTGCTGTCCAGCCGTTTGAATCCATCTTGGCACGCCATCCTCCTGTGTTGATCATGGGTTCTATCGTTATTGCCATACCTTCTTTCAGGCGAATCCCTCTTCCCGACTGTCCGTAATGAGGAATATTGGGTTCTTCGTGAATCGTCGGTCCGATGCCGTGGCCTGCGAATTCCCGGACAATCCCGTACCCGAAAGGCTCCACAAAATTCTGAATGGCCGCGCCGATATCTCCGGTGCGGTTCCCTGCTTTTGCAGCGCGAATCCCACGGTACAGGGCTTCTTTTGTCACGTCATTGAGCTGCCGGATTTCCCGGCTCACCTCGCCAATTTCATACGTCCAGGCACTGTCTGCAAGACCGCCCTCATAATCAAGGACAAAATCCACGGTGACAATATCCCCCTCTTTCAGTGACGCCTTACGGGGAAACCCGTGACAAATCTCATCATTCACCGATGCGCACGTCGCAAACTCATAGCCCTGATACCCTTTTTGTGCAGGCGTTGCGCCCGCCTGTTTCATTTCTTTTTCAACAAAGCGGTCCAGCTCAGCCGTAGTCACCCCCGGCTTCACAAGCTTTCTCAGATCCCGGTGGATTTGCGCCACCAGCTCTCCTGCCTGAATCATTTTTTCCACTTCACGTGCTGACTTTCGTTCTATCAACTGACACGACCTCCTCGCATTTACTTCGCAACAGCCTGCTCGACATGAGCAAGCCTCTTATTATTGAACAAGATCACTGCTATCAGTATAAAAGAAATCGCCCCGCCAATCAAAAAGATCGTTCCCGTGAGATAATCATAGAGAAACGCAAACAGCAGCGGACCGAAAATACGCCCGAGACTGTCCGCTGAAAACTGAAGACCCGACGCATAGCCTGAACGGTTACCACTGGCCCTTGTAATCAGCGACAGACTGAGCGTTCGGATCATAGCGTTCCCAACAACGAAAAGAATCAGATAAATTGCTGCCGTCAGCAAAGAAAAGTGGACAACCATCAGGATAAACGCAACTCCCGACATCGCCTGACCGACCGTAATCCAGATGTATTCCCTACCGGTCCTGATTTTCCGTAAGAAACCGCCCTGTACAACCGCAAGCGCCAGTCCGCTCACAAAGAAAAGCAGTCCCATCTGTGCCGGTGTCATACTGATCTCATCGATACCGTACACCTGAAAAATACTCTCAAGCCCCGTTAATAAAAAAGAAGCCGTAAAAGCCATAAACAAAAGCAGCTTTAACAGTCCCGCATCCGGAAGCTCCAGTTTCGGAAGCAGTTTCGATGCCACAACCGACTCAACCGGCACCCAGTAGGCATTCTTCAACATAACGAGCACAAAAGGCACCAGGAGAATCATCAAAATGCCCGCTGCATAGAACGGTACGGCAAGACCTGTTACGCTGAGAAGACCTCCCGTCGCAGGTCCGAAAATAAATCCAAGCCCAATGGCCATGCCTGCGAGTCCGAGGTTGCGGTTGCGGGTTGTATCATCGGAGATATCTGACAGCGTGGACATCGCCGCTGCATAGAGAGCTCCGGCAAAAATCCCGCTGATAAACCGCGATATGTACATAACCATCAGAGAATCGATATAGGCTGCAAACAGAAAAAAGCCTGACGCATACCCGATGAGACCGATGACAAGGACGAGCTTGCGTCCCTTTCGGTCTGCAAGGGCTCCCCAGGACGGGGATGTCAAAAAGGACGCAACCGAGTAAATGGCAAGCATCCCGCCGATATGGCTGGCCCTGCCGGACACATCCGTCACGATTTCCGGAAGTACCGGAATGACCATGCCAAAGCCCGCATACACCATAAACTGAATAAAAATAACGATCCCCAAAATCTTTTTCACTGCGATCAAATCCTTCCAATTCCGTACAAATCAGTCCGATTTTCATTTTACCACAGAGGCCGGCTTGGATTCCAAAAAAGTTCACATTTATACAGCCATTTGTATTATGATAGACAGGGATATTGATACCGCATTCGTATAAAGGAGATGAACATCCATGAGCCGATTTTATCAGGAAACACTTCCCTTTGATCATCCGGAAGATATTGAACAGCAGCTGATCAGGCTGTTGACGAGAGACATCGACAGTGCCGCTGATCTTGAACAGTGGCTGAAAGACCAGACTGTCCTCTACGACCAGCTCGAAGAAGGCATGACCGGTCATTACATTGATTTTCAGTGCCAAAGTGATTCTGAAGAGGCCAGAAAGACATTCGAGCATGACCAGACCATCATCGAACCGCTCCTGAAGAAATACGAAGCAGAACTAGACCGGAAATTCCTCGACAGCCCTTTCGTCAAAGACCTGAACAGCACGGATTACGAACGCTTCATCAAAACAAAGGAAAACGCCCGGGCCCTTTTCCGTCCGGAAAACATCGCCCTTGAAGTCGATGAAAACAAGCTTGCCACCGACTACTTTGAACATACCGGCGGTCTGATGGTCAGCTGGAACGGTGAAGAATTGACCCTCAGTGAACTTGCGGTTTATCTGCAGGACGACAACCGCGATACCCGAAAAGATGCCTTCCTCGCATCAGGTGCTGCCTTTCAGTCTGTCCAGGCTGAGCTTCAGGCCATCATGGATGACCTGCTTGTCATCCGCCAGAAGAAAGCCGAACACGCTGATCTCGATAATTACAGAGACTATATGTTTAAGAAATACCAGCGGTTTGACTATACGCCGAACGATTGCCACACCCTTGCGCATGCCGTCAAACAACATGTGACTCCACTGAAAGAACAGATTGCAAGGGAACATCAAGACAATCTGGGCGTGGACACTTACCGCCCTTGGGACACGAAGGCTGTGCTGCCGGGCCTTAAACCGCTGAAGCCGTTTGAGAACCGCGACGGGCTCGTCAGAACCACGCACAGCATTTTCAATCAGCTCGATCCGAGATTTGCGGATCTGCTCGATGCCATGGATAAAGGAGGGATGCTTGACCTGACGACCCGTAAAGGGAAAGCACCCGGCGGATTTTGCGCCCCGCTGCCTGTTTCCGGCCTGTCGTTTATTTTTATGAATGCGGCCAATACGCAGGACGACATGATCACCCTGCTCCACGAAATGGGGCACTGCATCCACAATGACATGAAAAAAGATATCCCGCTCGCCGTTTACAAGGATACGCCAATGGAGTCCTCAGAGCTTGCGAGCATGACGATGGAACTCTTCACCATGGATCAGTGGGACAAATTTTACGATGATCCGGAAGACCTGAGACGGGCCCGTAAAGAGCATCTCGAAGGCATTATTCAGTTTTTGCCGATGGGAGTCGCCGTCGATCAGTTCCAGCACTGGATGTATGAGAATCCGACGCACACTGCCGAAGAACGGAATCAGAAGTTTCGCGAACTCCAGATTGCTTTCAATGGGGAAGTCGTCGACTGGAGCGGTTACGAGAGCTATGCCGAATCTTCCTGGCTCCGGATTCTGCACATTTTCGAAGTCCCGTTTTATTTTATCGAATACGTCATTGCCCAGCTCGGTGCCCTGCAAATGTTCAAACAATACCGGGAAAACCCTGAAGCTGCACTTGAAAACTACAAAAAAGCCCTTGCAATGGGCGCAAAAGGATCCTTGTTCGAGGTCTACGAAGCTGCAGGCATCTCCTTTGATTTCTCCGCGTCCAAGATCGAAGAATTAATGACTTTCCTGCAAGAAGAACTCCAAAAGGTTTCATAAGCACAAACAAGCACTCTCCCGGCAATCAGGAGAGTGCTTTGATTTACACTCATTATCCGTTAATAGGCGCCACGGATGTGGTCATGAACCTGTTCTTCATAAAACCGTTTCAACTGGTCCATTTCAGAAGGACTGAACGGCTTTACATCAACGGCCTTCAGATTACTTTCCACCTGGCCGACATGTTTGAAGCCGGGGATTGCCGCCGTTACGGCATCATGCTCAAGAATCCAGCGAAGCGCTGCCGCTGTCATACTCTCCCGGTCTTCTTTGATCCAGTCAAGCTTCTGACTCAGTTCGACACCCTTTTCAAACGGCAGCCCCGCAAACGTTTCACCGGCATTGAACAGCTGGCCGTCCCGGTTAAACGTCCGGTGGTCATCTTCCTCAAAGGTATGACCGGTCTTAAATTTCCCTGTCAGCAGACCACTTGCAAGAGGAACACGCGCCAAAATGCCGACCCCTTTTTCCTGAGCTGCCGGAAACAGTTCCCCAACCGGCTTCTGCCGGAAAATATTAAAGATAACCTGCAGGGCCTTCACGTTTGGATAGTTCATCGCTGCAAGTCCTTCTTCAACAGACTCCACCGATACACCGTAGTGGCGAATCAGCCCTTCCTGCACGAGATCATCCAGAACCTGAAAGACCTCACCGTCGTTTATGATCTCAATCGGCGGACAGTGAATCTGGTACAAGTCAATGCGCTCGCGTCCTGTTCTTGAGAGGGTTCCGGTAAGATACTCCTTTACCTGCTTCTTCGAATACGTCTTTGGACTGTGAATATCGCCGGCACGACAAAATTTACTGGCCAGGTAGATCTCGTCTTCCTTTCCCTTCGTCGCCTCTTTTAATAAAGTCTCACTGTGTCCGTCACCATAGACATCCGCAGTGTCAAAGAAATTGACACCTTCTGCCATGGCTTTCTCAAGGCCCTTCATCGATTCGGCATCGTTTTTCGAACCCCATGCGCCGCCGATTGCCCATGTCCCAAAGCTGAGTTCACTGATCTTCAGTTCTGTATCGCCAAGCTGTCTGTAATTCAAATGATCATCTCCTTCGTAAAGTTCAGTCACTCTCCTTACTAACATACACCGCGAAAGCGGATTCGTAAACCAATGACATCTTCAGCTTTCCCGTTTTCTGCGCTCCTCATCAAGCTCTTTGTAGGCAGAGAGAAAGGAAGCAGGTTCATCTTTCACCATATAGGAAAAAACACCACGGGTTGTATGCAAATAAAGGAGCCCCTCTCCGTCCGGCATTTCACGGTATGACATATCGAGCACCGTTTCGATGGGAAACGTACGGTATTTGGTTTCCACTTTATCTTCATAAAGAATGATTTCCCTCTTATACTCCACATTCTCCTGCTCAAGTTTTCGCACTTCCCGCTGCACTTTATAATACGGGTGACTCGCAAGTCTTGTCATCGCACACACTCCCTGTCTTTTATCGTCTGTCATCATGAATGCTTCCTGCTTTCACATTCTGTTTTGAATGATTATACTAGGGGTACGAATGAACAGGAAAGGTGGTGTCATACAAATGGATATATTCACTGTCCCGGACCCGAACGATCCTATGATGGGGTACGCTTATCTCATGACAATCTTCGTCTTGATTGCCGCATCGTTTACCGTATACAAAATGAAAAAATCCAAAAAGAGCCTGCCGAAAGAAGAACCTCAGGCTTTTGATATGTATGAAGACAAAATCGAATCGAAGCACGAATCAGATCGAAACGAGTGATCATTATGGAAAAAGACATCTGTTTACACCCCTTCACGATCAGACATGTCAGCACCGTTTTCATAATGAATCGTCAGGGAAGACCGTCGCAGGCTTTACAACAAGGAACGGCGGCGTCAGTGAAGGGCCCTTTGCGTCCAATAATCTCGGCTTTCATGTGCCGGATTCCCCTGATCATGTTTTACAAAACCGCCGCTCTCTCGCATCTGTCCTGGATACAAGCCTTGATCAGTGGGTCTTTTCTGAACAGACACACCGGGATCAGATCGTCAAAATCCCCAAAGCCCTTGCAGGAAGCGGTTCGACCGGCATGCACGACTGGATTCGCGATACAGATGGCCTGTATACGTCCGAACCGGATCTGGTTCTCGCGCTGCTCTACGCAGACTGTGTCCCGCTGTTTTTTCACGATCACAGGAAAGGACTTATTGGCATTGCCCACGCCGGCTGGCAAGGGACCGTTCAGAATATTGCCGGTAAAATGATTCAGCTTTGGATTGAGCATGAACAGTGCGCCCATGATGATATTACTGTCATCATCGGCCCGGCAATTTCCGCGACCCGCTACCAGGTAGACAGGAAGGTCATCGATGCCGTCGATGACACCCTAAAAAAGCTTGAGATCGATGAACAGCCTTATAAAGAAGTCACACCAGGCCAATACGCGCTTGATTTAAAACGATTCAATCTCCTGCTCCTTCTCCGGGAAGGGCTTGATCCAAGTCAGGTGAAGATATCAGGTTCCTGTGTGTTTGAAGAGGAGAACACCTTTTTCTCACATCGGCGGGATCGCGGCCAAACAGGTCGTATGGCCGGCTGGATCACCCGCTATGGTTCCACTTCCGACTAAGAGCGCCTTTTTGGTGCTCTTTTGTTTTACAGAGGTTTCTTGCAAGCAGTATGGAGGGGTTTGCCTGCTGTCGCCGAGTGTAAGAACCACGCTACCGGGCAACAACATGTATCCGTTTTATCAGAAATCCCCGCCCTTCCTTACTTTTATGAAAACGCTTCAGAAAAATTTACAATTTATCAGAAAATTCAATCACCCCTTACTGCCACAAGGAAATCGGCTCTTTTCTTACTCCCGCAAGCGATTGAACTGTCAGAATTTTTTACATCATGCTGTTGCAATCTCACCGTTCAGCGTGTAACATAACCATCAATATCAGATTTTTTCAACGATTCTAACATTACGGTGACAGGCGTCACAACACTAACAGAAAGGAGTGGGTCGGTATGAGCAACCAATGGATCTTCCTTGGTGGTGAGTTCGTCAAGAAAGAAGATGCGGTCGTCAGTGTGTACGATCATGGTTTCCTCTACGGAGATGGGGTGTTCGAAGGCATTCGTGTCTATCACGGCAACATCTTCAAACTCGATGAGCACTTGACTCGACTATATCAGTCAGCACAGTCGATCATGCTAACAATTCCATACGACAAGGAGGAAATGGAACAGGTCATTGTTGATACCGTCCGTAAGAATGAACTCCAATCTGCATATATCCGCATTGTCGTTTCCCGCGGACCAGGTAATCTCGGACTTGACCCTTCATCCTGCAGGAAACCGCAGGTGATCGTCATCGCCGAGAACCTCCGGATGTTCCCGGAAGAATTGTACGAGCAGGGTCTCAGAATTGCCTCTGTCGCAAGTCGCCGAAACCGGCCGGACGTCCTCAGCCCTCAGGTTAAATCCCTGAACTACCTGAACAACATCCTCGTGAAACTTGAAGCCAATCAGGCAGGTGTTGACGAAGCACTGATGCTGAATGATCAAGGGTATGTGACTGAAGGATCCGCCGATAACATTTTTATCGTCAAAGATGGCAAGATCAAGACACCTCCGGTCTATCTCGGTGCACTTGAAGGCATTACGCGCAATGCCATCCTTGAGATCGCGAGTGAACTCGGATATGACGTTCAGGAGACACCGTTTACCCGTCACGATGTGTACATCGCTGACGAAGTCTTTCTCACCGGAACCGCTGTCGAAGTCATCGCAGCCGTTGAAGTGGACGGACGCAAGGTGCGGGATGGAAAGCCTGGAGAGATTACCAATCATTTATTAAGAGAATTCAGAAAAGTTGTTGTCAATGATGGCACACAATGTTACGATAAGTCTCAAACCAAAGCGATCGTGTAAGTCATACGCATACAGAAACCTGTGACGGGTAAAAAGACTGAAGATTCGGGTAATCACAGAGAACCGGAACTGCTGGAAACCGGTATTACTCCTTCATTCGACATCTTCCCTGAGGGCGCTGCTGAACATTCTTCTGATCAGTAGGCTGCGCCGGGTCCTGAAACGGACCCGTTATCAAAAGAAGCTGTTCAATCAGCTTCACAAGGTGCCCGGTGCGAGCCGGTCACAAAATCGGGTGGTACCGAGAAAAGCAAAGGCTCTTTCTCCCCGTTCTCTGTTAAAGTAACGACTTTAACAAAGGCGGAGATAAAGGGTCTTTTTTTCGTATACACGTAAGCAAATCATATCCATACCAGGAGGGGAATTTGATGAAAGTAAGAACAATGCCAGAGCCGGCAAAGGCTCAACCGCAAACCGCAACTCAGCCTAGGACCGGTGCCGACATTCTTGTTGAATCACTGCTCAAGCAGCAGGTTAAAACGATATTTGGTTACCCTGGCGGAGCCGTACTGCCGATCTACGACGCTCTGTACCGTTCGGAAGGTGACTTCGACCATATCCTGACTCGCCATGAACAGGGCGCAATCCATGCAGCAGAAGGCTATGCCCGGGTTACAAACGAAGCGGCCGTCGTCATCGGAACGAGCGGACCAGGAGCCACCAATCTCGTTACAGGGATTGCCGATGCAATGATGGATTCCCTTCCGCTCGTCGTCATCACCGGCCAGGTTGCCACAGCCGTTACCGGAACAGACGCTTTTCAGGAAGCGGATGTCATGGGGATCACAACGCCGATCACCAAACACAACTATCAGATCCAGGATGCTTATGATATCCCGCGGATTATCAATGAAGCTTTTCATATTGCGTCCACAGGAAGACCCGGACCAGTCGTTGTCGATATCCCGAAAGACATTTCTGCAGGGATTGTGACGGAAAAAGGACCGGAAGCATTCCATCTGCAAGGCTATCAGCCGACAATTAAACCGAATCCGATGCAGATCAAAAAAGTGGCTGAAGCATTAAAACATGCGAAAAAACCACTGATTCTTACAGGGGCAGGCGTCCTGCACGGCCATGCATCAGATGCCATCCTTCAGTTTGCGGAGGCGTGTCAGATCCCGGTTACATCCACCCTGCTCGGCCTCGGCGCATTCCCTGGTGATCACGAACTGTTCCTAGGTATGGCGGGCATGCATGGCACATACGCATCAAACATGGCCATCACCGAATGTGACCTGCTCATTAACGTCGGTGCCCGTTTCGATGACCGTCTGACCGGCAATCTTGCTCATTTTGCTCCGGAAGCAACCATTGTCCACGTCGACATTGACCCGGCCGAAATTGGCAAAAACGTGCCGACAGACATTCCTGTCGTCAGCGACAGCAAGGCAGCCGTTGAATCGATTATGAAACACACGGAGGCAACCGGCGATTACAGCCAGTGGCGCGAACATCTTCAGACTTATTCAGCCGAGTTCCCGCTCTGGTTCAACAATCCGCAAGAAGAAATGATTCCACAGTGGCTGATCTCATCCATCTTTGACATCACCAAAGGCGACGCCATTGTCACAACGGATGTCGGTCAGCACCAGATGTGGTCCGCACAGTATTACCGCTTCAACCGTCCCGACCGCTGGGTCACTTCAGGAGGCCTTGGCACGATGGGCTTTGGTTTCCCTGCAGCAATCGGCGCTCAGCTTGCCAAGCCGGAAGAACGCGTCCTTGCCATAGTCGGTGACGGCGGTTTCCAGATGACCCTTCAGGAACTGTCCGTTCTTCAGGAACGGCAGCTGCCGGTGAAAATCATCATTGTGAACAACGGTGCACTCGGCATGGTCCGACAGTGGCAGGAAGCCTTCTATGATAAGCGCTATTCCGAATCCCTGATCGGCACGCAGCCGGATTTCGTAAAACTCGCCGACAGCTACGGCGTTGAAGGCATCAAAATTGAGTCCCAGGCACACTTTATGGAAGTGGCACCTGAATATCTGACGAATGATAAACCCTGCCTTCTCGACTGCAGAGTCCTGCAGCAGGAAAACGTTTATCCGATGGTCGCACCTGGTAAATCAATCAACGACATGATAGGAGTGAAACCGGAATGAAACGGATCATAACAGCAGTTGTCCAAAACCGCAGCGGGGTCCTGAACCGGTTAACCGGTCTCCTCCAAAAAAGACAGTTCAATATCGAAAGCATCTCCGTCGGACGCACTGAAACAGACGGCGTATCGCGCATGACATTCGTCGTTGATGTGGAAGACCACCGGAAACTTGAACAGCTGACCAAGCAGCTGAACAAGCAGATCGACGTCATCAAGGTATCTGACCTGACCGATCAGGCTGTCGTGGCAAGGGAACTCGCCCTCATCAAAGTGGTCTGCACACCGCAGCATCGCATGGAAATCCAGGGCATTATTGAACCCTTCCGGGCCGATGTCATCGATGTCAGCCGTGACTCCCTTTCTATTCAGGTCACCGGCAAACCGGAAAAAATCGAAGCCGTTATTGATCTCTTGAGACCATACGGGATTAAAGACATCGCAAGAACCGGCATCACCGCCTTTACACGCGGTCATCAGCCGCAAGTATCCGAGTATCCGGCATTCTCCCTGTTAAAGTAACACCTACAACCGATTTCACCACTCTGATTCAGAGTTTTGGAAATAATAAAAAATGAATGGAAACGAAAGGAATGTTCAGTTTATGACAACAGTACTTTACAACCACCAAATCGAAGACCAGGCTTTAAAAGCAGAAAAAATCGCCATCATTGGCTACGGCTCCCAGGGGCACGCACATGCACTCAACTTAAAAGAAAGCGGCTTTGACGTTGTCGTCGGCCTGCGTAAAGGAAAGTCATGGGATAAAGCAGTGGAAGACGGCGTCGATGTGACGACTGTACCGGAAGCTGTCAAACAGGCTAAAGTGGTCATGATTCTTCTTCCTGATGAATATCAGCCAAAAATTTATGAAGAGCAGATCGCACCGCATCTTCAGCCGGGTGCTTCCCTCGCTTTTGCACACGGGTTTAACATCCATTTCAGCCAGATCCAGCCTCCTGAAAACATTGATGTTTTCCTCGTCGCACCGAAAGGTCCGGGGCACCTCGTACGCAGAACCTATGAAGAAGGCGCCGGGGTTCCTGCCCTCTTCGGGATCTATCAGGATGCATCAGGGAAAGCAAGAGAGACAGCCCTTGCTTATGCAAAAGGCGTTGGCGCAGGACGCGCAGGTATTCTCGAGACGAGCTTCCAGGAAGAAACAGAAACAGATCTCTTCGGTGAACAGGCTGTATTGTGCGGCGGGGTTACTAGCCTCATCAAAGCCGGCTTTGAAACATTGACAGAGGCAGGCTACCAGCCGGAAGTTGCCTATTTTGAGTGCCTGCACGAAATGAAGCTGATCGTGGACCTTCTCTATGAAGGAGGACTTGAGGGCATGCGCTACTCCATCTCCGACACGGCACAGTGGGGAGACTTCGTATCCGGACCGCGCGTCGTCGATGCCGATACGAAAGCCCGTATGAAAGACATCCTTTCAGACATTCAGACCGGTAAATTTGCGCATGGCTGGATTCTTGAGAACCAGGCGAACCGTCCTCAGTTTAATGCCATCAACAACCGTGAAAATCAGCATGAAATTGAAGTTGTCGGCCGGCAGCTGCGTGAACTGATGCCTTTCGTCAAAAAACCGGCTAATAAATAAGTAAAGGGAAGTGATTGATATGACTCGCATAAACATTTTCGATACAACTCTGCGGGATGGTGAACAGTCCCCCGGTGTCAATCTGAACCAGCTCGAAAAACTCGAGATTGCCAAGCAGCTTGAACGCTTCGGGGTCAACGTGATGGAGGCAGGCTTCCCTGCTTCCTCACGGGGTGATTTTGAAGGGGTTAAGAAGATTGCCGATACCATTCAGCAGGCATCGGTTACAGGACTTGCAAGAGCGGTGAAATCCGATGTGGACGCAGCGTGGGATGCCTTAAAAGGCGGCGTCGATCCGCGTCTGCACGTCTTTATCGCCACATCGCCCATTCACATGACCCACAAACTGAAGAAATCGCCGGATCAGGTCGTCACCATTGCAGAAGACATGGTACGTTATGCGAGAAAAACTTTCCCTAAAGTAGAATGGTCCGCGGAAGATGCATCGCGATCGGATCTCGACTTTCTCGTGCACATCATCGAAAAAGTCATTGATGCCGGCGCAACCGTGATTAATCTGCCGGATACCGTCGGCTATACGACACCTTATGAGTACGGCAAGATGTTCCGTTACATTTCAGAGAATGTGCGAAACATCGACAAAGCCATTCTTTCCGCACACTGTCATGACGATCTCGGTATGGCCGTAGCCAACTCGATTTCGGCCATGGAAAACGGTGCAACGCAGGTGGAGGGCACAATCAACGGCATCGGAGAACGTGCCGGAAATGCCGCACTCGAGGAACTCGCCGTCGCCATGCATATCCGCAAGGACTTCTATAATATCGAAACAACCATTAACCTCGGTGAAACAAAACGGACCAGTGACCTCGTCAGCAAGTTGACCGGAATGTTTGTCCCAAGAAACAAAGCCGTCGTCGGTCAAAATGCCTTTGCGCACGAATCCGGAATTCATCAGGATGGTGTTTTGAAACATGCCGAAACGTATGAAATCATTACACCGGAACTTGTCGGGGTTCACTCGAATGACCTCGTACTCGGAAAACATTCCGGAAAGCATGCCTTTAAAGACCGGCTGAAAAAACTCGGTTATGAACTGAGTGACGAACTCCTGGGCAAGGCGTTCGTTGAGTTTAAGCAGCTGACCGATCATAAGAAAATGATCACCGATGACGATCTCTTTACGATCCTGACGGATATTCAGACATCCGCTTATGACATCTCATCCTATGATCTGACGTCCTTCCAGGTGCATTACGGTTCAGGAAACCTGCCTACAGCCACAGTTGCCATGACGAATCCTGACGGTGACAAGTGCGAAGAGGCACGGACAGGATCAGGCAGTGTCGAAGCCCTCTACAACACGCTTGACGCATTGATCAAAGAGGAACTTCACCTGACCGATTATCAGCTTAATTCCGTCGGACGCGGCAGAGATGCCCTTGCTGAAGCCCATGTCAAAATGACCGTTGAAGGCATCGACGTCACAGGACGCGCAAGCTCACAGGATGTCCTCGAAGCTTCCGCTAAAGCGTTTGTCAATGCCGTAAATCGCTTCATTCACCAGCGGGCTATGGAGGCCGGCACAAAAAATGATCAGGAGCACACCATCCTGACATGAGGAGGATCCCATGAATAAATCAATTGTACTTCTTCCGGGCGATGGAATCGGCCCGGAAGTTGTTGAATCTGCGAAATGTATACTCGATGCCGTCGCGCAAGCCTGTCACCATACGTTTACGTACGACACAAAAGACATCGGCGGCTTAGCCATTGACAACCACCAGGACCCCCTGCCTGAAGAAACCGAAGCGGCATGTAAAGCTGCGGACGCCGTTCTTCTCGGTGCAGTCGGAGGGCCGGCCTGGGACAACAATCCCGCTCACCTGCGTCCTGAAAAAGGACTGTTACGTATTCGGAAGTCGCTTGGTTTATATGCCAACCTCAGACCGGTACAAGGTTTTCCCGAACTCCTTCACGCCTCGCCACTGAAGTTTGACGTTGTCAACGGCAGTGATCTTTTGATCGTAAGAGAATTGACAGGCGGATTGTATTTCGGTGAGCCAAGCGAACGTCGGGACGATGGACAGTCTGTCGTAGATACCCTGGCTTATACCCGTGAGGAAATGGAACGGATCATTGAAACAGGCTTCGAAGCTGCCATGGTCCGAAAGAAACACCTCACATCCGTTGATAAAGCCAATGTCCTTGAATCAAGCAAAATGTGGCGTGAAATTGTGATGGAAAAAGCGAAAGACTTTCCTGAAGTCACTGTCGATCATGTACTCGTCGACGCCGCAGCCATGAAGCTTATCACAGATCCGACTCAGTTCGATGTGATGGTCACAGAGAACATGTTTGGCGATATTCTGAGTGATGAAGCATCCGTGTTGACCGGATCTCTCGGTATGCTTCCGTCAGCAAGCCTCAGAAAAGACGGATTCGGCCTCTATGAGCCGGCACACGGCTCCGCACCCGATATTGCAGGTCAGGGCATCGCCAATCCGCTTGCCACCATTCTGTCTGCCGCGATGATGCTGCGCTACTCGTTTGATATGGATCACGAAGCCACCCTTATAGAACAGGCCGTTGCAAAGACTATCGCCGCAGGCTACCACACCGCCGATCTCGATGTGAAAAATGGCACGAAAATGGGCACAAAAGAAATCACAGATAAAGTGATCGATTTTATAGCTGAAGAGACACCGACAGAGAGCATTATGCGCTGTTATGCGTAATGAGAAAGGATGAACCGACTATGAAACAGCCAAAAACCATTATCGAAAAGATCTGGGAAAAGCATGTCGTGCACGAAGAAGCGAACAAACCCGATCTGCTGTATATCGATCTGCATCTCGTTCATGAAGTCACATCCCCACAGGCATTTGAAGGTCTGAGAATGAAAAACAGGCCCGTTAGACGCCCAGACCGGACCTTTGCGACGATGGATCATAACGTCCCGACGATTGCCCGTCATATCGTATACGATCCGATCTCGAAAAAACAGATGGACACCCTGGAAGAGAATTGCAAAGAATTCAACATCCCATTAACAGGGATCGATCATCCCGATCAGGGAATCGTGCACGTCATCGGACCTGAACTCGGTCTGACTCAGCCCGGGAAAACGATCGTGTGCGGAGACAGCCACACGTCAACGCACGGCGCGTTCGGCGCCCTTGCCTTCGGGATTGGGACAAGTGAAGTGGAACACGTCCTTGCTACCCAGTCTCTGTGGCAGGCAAAACCGAAGACCATGAATGTCCACGTAACAGGTGAACTCTCTCCTGCCGTCACCTCCAAAGACCTGATCCTTGCCATCATCGGCAAATTCGGTGTGAAATTTGGTACGGGACATGTCGTTGAGTATACGGGCGATGCGATCCGTAAACTGACAATGGAAGAGCGGATGACCATCTGTAATATGTCCATCGAAGGCGGCGCCCGCGCAGGTCTCATCAGCCCGGATGAGACAACCGTAAACTTCCTGAAGGGCCGGCGTCATGTGCCTGAAGGCGAAGCCTTTGATCAGGCTGCGTCCGAATGGCTCAGCCTTGCCACAGATGCGGATGCCACGTATGACCAGACCCTGACGATCGATGCTTCCGAAATCGAACCTCAGGTCACCTGGGGCACGAATCCATCGATGTCGATTCCCGTCAGTGCAAATATCCCGGCCCCGGAAGATGCAAAATCTGACGTGGACCGTGAAGAAATCGAGCGTGCCCTTGCCTACATGGGGCTTCAAGCAGGAACGCCGATTTCAGAGGTGGAGATCCAGCACGTCTTTATCGGTTCCTGCACGAACTCTCGCCTCAGCGATCTTCGCCGGGCGGCCAAAATCATTGATGGACAAAAGGTCCACGACGGCGTACGGGCCCTCGTCGTACCCGGCTCACAGACCGTCAAACAGCAGGCAGAGGCAGAAGGCATTGATCAGATCTTTATCAATGCAGGCTTTGAATGGCGCGACGCCGGATGCAGCATGTGCCTTGCAATGAATGATGACATCGTTCCTTACGGAGAACGATGTGCCTCTACATCGAACCGAAACTTCGAAGGCCGCCAAGGAAACGGTGCAAGAACACATCTCGTTGCCCCTGAAATGGCCGCGATTGCCGCAATCAACGGACGCTTTACCGATATCCGCTCCTATGAGCCGGCACCTGTCTAAACGTATACACGAAAGGAGAACGACACATGGAACCGATCAGACAGCATACGGGGAAAACCTATCCCCTTTACCGAGCCAACATTGATACTGACCAGATTATTCCGAAACAGTTCCTGAAACGCATCGAGCGGCAGGGCTTTGGTCAATTTCTATTTTATAACTGGCGTTTTGATGAGAACGATGAACCTAGAAAGGATTTCTCCATGAACGAAGAACGTTATCAGGATGCAAGCATTCTGATTGCAGGCGAGAACTTCGGCTGTGGCTCATCAAGGGAACACGCTCCGTGGGCGATTCAGGACTACGGATTCAGAATCGTCATTGCGCCGAGCTTTGCCGATATCTTCTCCAATAACTGTGTAAAAAACGGAATCCTCCCCATCGAGTTGCCGGAAGAGACCGTCAGCGTGTGGGCAAATCAGGCGAAAACGGGCACATTTGAACTGAACGTTGACCTTGAAGCCAAATCCGTCACTGCCCCGGGAGAAGAACCTGTCCCGTTTGACATTGCAGACTACCGCCGTGAGATGCTTCTGAACGGCTGGGATGAGATTGCCGTTACACTGACACTCGATGATAAAATCAGTCAATATGAACAAACGCGTGTCTGATAAAGAGCACAAAAAAACGCCGGAATCAATGATTCCAGGCGTTTTTTTGATTATTTCAACTTACTGAGATGAGGCATCCCGATCGTTTCTTCCACAGGCAGGACAAATCCGATGCCTTTACCAGGCTCGTCAATATGCACCTCGCGTTCAATGGCCTGCAGCACATCTTTCGTAATCGAACGTTTTACAATCGTTAAAACGAGTTCTTTTTCCGGCTCAATATTGATGGAGAGCAGCTTTGCTTTCTCATGAATACCGCTTCCTCTTGCATTGATGACGGTGCCTCCCTCGGCACCACCAAGTTTCGAGGCGTCAATCACTTCACTGGCATCCCCTTTGTTCACAATCGTAATAATCAAATCAAAACCGTCATGTCTCACATCATCCGTCATAATATCGAGCGCCCCCTTCTCTACCTCTTCATAATCCATATGAACCATCCCGATCGTCTTGAGGATATCAATAACAAAGCCGATGCCGCGCCCCGCCTTATTCAGCTTCACAGACTGATCGATCGCCTTAATAACGTCCGGTAAAAGATCCTCAGGAACGAGGTTAAAGACCACGTCTTTTTCATACATCGTATCAATGGAGAAGATCTTCTTCTTTTCATGTACCCCGATGCCACTGGCAAGCATGATTGTGCCGCCTTCACATCCGGCTTTCTTCGCCGCCTTCATGACTTTCTTTGCCTGGTCACGTTTCACGATTGTGACCAACAGTTTATGATCTCTTCGAATATGTGCTATCACGAGGTCATCCGCTCCTTTGTCCGGTAAATCATCCCAAGGACCAGCACGGCGAGGATTGGTGTCAGCGCCACGAGCGCAATCATGCCAAACCCGTCAAGCAGCGGGTCCCGTCCTTCTGTTACTGATGCCACACCGACCGCAATGGCCATGATGAATGTCACCGTCATCGGTCCTGTTGCCACACCGCCTGAGTCAAAAGCGATCGCGACAAACCTTGGACTCGATACAAAAACAAGAATCAATGCAAGTATATAGCCCGGGAGGATAAAGTACAAGAGCGGAATGCCCAGAACAATCCGGACCATCGAGAGGGCAATCGCCGTTCCCACACCGATCGAAAGGGTGATCAGCATCACATTTTTGGAGATGGAACCTGCAGTGACTTTTTCAACCTCATAGTTCAGAATCCGAATGGCAGGCTCTGCAAATGTTGCCACGAATCCGAAAACGAAACCGAGAATAGGCAATAAAATAATCGTATTTTCCCGTTCTCCGAGAATCTCACCGATCGCTTCACCCGCGGGGAAAAAGCCGACCTCCACCCCCTGCAGAAAAAGCAGAAGGCCAAAAAAAGTAAAGACAATGCCGATCAGAATATCTTTGATCTTGGACCAGCCAAGCTTGAGGAATATCGCATTAAAGACAAAGAAAAAAAGCAAAAGAGGAATGATCGCCATTGTCACTTCAATCAGAACGTGATCAAATCCTTCAAGGAGCATTGTAAACCAGCTCAGTTTCATCCGTAAATCACTCCCAACAGCATCACCGCAAAGATCGGGCCAATGGAAGCAAGTGCAACCAGGCCGAAACTGTCACTGGTGGATGATTTCCCCCGCAAAACGGAAGCCACACCGACGCCGAGCGCCAAGATGAACGGAACCGTCATCGGACCGGTCGTCACGCCGCCCGCATCGAAGGAGATCGGAACAAAGTTGGGTGGGACCTGCGTCATTAACAGGATCACAAGCCCGTAGCTCACGATCAGAATATACTTCAGCGGAATATTAAAAATCGTACGTGCCATTGCCACTGCAACAAAGAAGCCGACACCGAGTGCGACGGAATAGACAAGTAAGTTGTTCGAAATCTCCCCTCCGGAGACCTGATCAATTTGCGAAGCAAGTACACGCACATCGGGTTCTGCGATCGTCACGACGACACCAAGCACAAAACCGATCCCAATGACGAGACTCCATTTTCCGGTTTTCGGCAGGCTTGAGCCAATCATTTCACCGACAGGTAAAAGACCAATATGTACCCCCACCAAAAATAAAAACAAACCGAAACCAACCATTACAACCCCCGCAACAAACCGGAAAAACAATTCGGGCGGAAGACCAATTACGGTATATTGAAGAACGATAATGACGGCGGCCATTGGAAAGATGGCCATCGCCACTTCTTTAAACTGTTCCCAGATTTTCTGCATACACGTCACCTCTTTTTTTTACTTCCCTCATTGAAGTCAAACAAAACGACTATTCATTCAGAGATGTTTGCGTTATAATGAATAATCGATGAATGATGAAACGTGAACAAAGAAAGGATTTTTTACCATGTCAGTACTCACAACCGCACCGCGCCGGACCTTTGCCATCATTTCTCACCCGGATGCCGGTAAGACCACTTTAACAGAGAAATTGCTCCTTCTCGGAGGCAGTATCCGAAGTGCCGGAACCGTCAAAGGGAAGAAATCGGGAAAATTTGCGACATCCGACTGGATGGACATTGAAAAACAACGCGGGATTTCCGTCACGTCGAGTGTGATGCAGCTTGTCTATAACGATGTACAGGTCAATATCCTTGATACCCCGGGTCACCAGGACTTCAGTGAAGATACGTACCGGACACTCACAGCAGTGGATACAGCCGTGATGGTGATTGACAGTGTCAAAGGGATCGAATCCCAGACGCTGAAGCTTTTTAAAGTCTGCCGCATGCGCGGTATTCCGATCCTGACCTATATCAATAAACTCGACCGTGAAGGGAAGGAACCGCTTGATCTCTTGTCTGAAATTGAGGAGACCCTTGAAATGGAGACGTTTCCGATGAACTGGCCAATCGGCACCGGCAAACGGCTCAAAGGAATCTATGATTTGCAGACTGAAACCGTCGAAACCTTTAATGAGGGTCACAATAACCGTCAGATCGTACCGCTTCAGGAAGCGGACAACCTTGCTGACTATGAGCGTGAAGCCCTTGAAGAAGAAATCATGCTCCTTGAGGAAGCCGGTAATGAGTTCTCCCAGGAAAAAGTGCAAAACGGCACAATGACACCCGTCTTTTTTGGCAGTGCACTGGCCAATTTCGGTGTTCAGTCTTTCCTCGATGCATTTGTGGATCTCGCAAGTAAGCCGCAGCCGCGAAAGGCATCAGGAGCAATGATCGACCCTGAACAGTCTCAGTTCTCAGGGTTTATCTTTAAAATCCAGGCGAACATGAACCCGAATCACCGTGACAGAATTGCGTTTCTCCGTGTGTGTTCAGGACAATTCGAACGGGGTATGGAAATCGTCCTTTCACGGACAGGCAAGAAAATGAAGCTCAGTCAAAGCCACTCCTTTTTCGCCTCGGATCGAGAGACCGTCAACTCGGCCAAACCCGGAGACATCGTCGGTATTTATGATTCCGGTAACTTTCAGGTAGGAGATACGCTGATTGGCGGCGGTGAACGAATTCAATACGAAGAAATGCCGCAATTCCCTCCAGAGAAATTCGCCAAAGTTACGGCGAAAAACGCGATGAAACATAAACAGTACCATAAAGGCATCGATCAGCTTGTACAGGAGGGGACCATCCAGCTCTATAAGACTCCGTACTTTGAAGATTACATTCTCGGGGCCGTCGGAGAACTGCAGTTTCAGGTATTTGAATACCGTATGAAGAATGAATATAACGTGGACATTGAATTTAATCACATGTCCCACGAACTCGCACGTTGGGTGACCAAGGGTGACGTATCGGATATCATCAGCGACAGTCGCAAAATGCTTGTAGAAGATCAGCAAAAGCGTCCTGTCCTGCTGTTTGAAAATGAATTTGCCATGCGCTGGTTCCAAGATAAAAATCCGGATTTTGAACTGTCCAGCGGATGGGATATTCTCGAATAACCAGATTAGAGGCCAGTCCGGCAATTGCCGGGTGGCCTCTTTCATCATAGATTAAACCTAAAAAAACAGGAGCCCTCTCTTAAGGCTCCCGGTGATTATTTTGATGCGATTGGCTTCTGCTGTTCTCTTCCTTTTCGGATTTTCCCTTTCCCTTCACACGGCTCGCAAGTGACGGTTTTCATTCGGAACATGACCTTCTTCTCCACTCGGCCTTTACCACGGCATGCTTTGCATACATAATAGATCGCCACGTGCCTCACCTCGATTCGGGTCTTTTGTTATCCTTACCCGATCAGGCATATGATAAACCTCATATTTATTGCGAAATTGCGACATTCTCTGATTGATGGTACTGAAGTCTTTGGTACTGGTTAATGAGAATATCGAGTTCCTGGCTTTGTCTGATTACTTCAGATGAACTGATCCCGTATTTGCAGACAGCATCCATCATGTTTCGCCGTTTTGATTCAATCTCATGCAACAATCGGCTTTTCATGTCAAGTCTTTCCCTTCACATTAGTCTTACGTCTAATATTACCAACTATAAACAATCGTATCATAAGTTGAATTTAATTTCCAATCAAATTGATATTTTACACAAAAGAAACGAAAAAACAGGACAAACCTCACCGTTACGTGACGTTTGTCCTGTTTACTTAACCTGTTAGATCTGTTCTGCTTTTTGGGTTACCAATGACTTCAGCTCTTCAAGACGCGCTGATGTCTGTTCATGAGAATCACCATTCACACCGAAATAGAATTTGATTTTCGGCTCCGTTCCGGATGGTCTGAGGCAGTACCATGAACCGTCTGCCAGAAACATCTTAAGTACGTTTGAGGATGGCAGATTGACATCACTTTCTTGCCCGCTCTTTAAATCTGTCCGCTTGCCCGACTTGTAGTCCTCAACGGCCACGACATCATCTTCAAGCTCTCCATCAGCCACTGACTGTCTGAACGTGTCCATGATGCGTACGATTTTTTCAGAGCCTTCTTTCCCTTTAAAGGTATAACTGACGAGATCCTCGTAAAAGAAGCCGTAACGCTTATACAGATCAAGAAGCGCATCGTAGAGGCTCATGCCCAGTTTCTTATAATAAGCTGCCATCTCAGCCGCCAAAAGCCCCGGCTGAATGGCATCTTTGTCTCTCGCAAACGGTTCAATCAGATAGCCGTAGCTTTCTTCATAACCGAAGAGGAACGTGTGCTCACCGCTTGTTTCATACTGACGGATTTTTTCTCCGATAAACTTAAATCCTGTCAACACATCGAGAGACTGCATACCGTATGCCTCTGCAATAACCCGGCCGAGTTCCGAGGTCACAATCGTCTTCAGGACCATACCGTTATCAGGAAGGTTGCCTTTTTCTTTTCGTTTCATCAGGAGATAGTCAAGGAGAAGGCCTCCTGTCTGATTGCCACTAAATACCTGATAATCGCCCTGGTGATTCTTCACGGCAAGACCAATACGGTCTGCATCCGGATCTGTTGCAATTAAAAGATCCGCATTCACTTCTTCTCCTTTTTTAATCGCCAGTTCAAAGGCGCTGTGCTCCTCCGGGTTCGGCGACTTGACTGTCGTGAATTCCGTATCCGGTTCCGCCTGTTCTGACACCGGATGAACGTTTGTAAATCCAGCCATGGCAAAGGTATTCATCATGGGTTTTTGTGCCGTACCATGAAGAGGAGTGAAAACAATCGAGAGCTCTCCCCCCATCTCATCAATCAGTCCCTGATCCATAATGACAGCTTTCATCTCGTGTAAATAGGCATCATCGACTTCATCGAGGACCCATTGCATCAGTCCGTTTGACAGAAGCTCGTTCTGATCGCCTGTCTCCACTTCAAGTTCATCTTCCACAGCATTAACAAAACCAATCAGCTGATCCGCGTCTTCCGGAACAAGCTGGCAGCCGTCTTCGCCGTAAGCTTTAAACCCGTTATATTCAGGCGGATTATGACTTGCCGTGATCATCGCACCTGCGAAGGTATTTAAATGGCGGACTGCGAAAGACAGAACCGGTGTCGGTCTCAGTTCACTGAATACATACGCTTTGACACCGTTCTTTCCAAGGGTCTCCGCCGCTTCCACGGCAAATTCTTTTGACATTCTGCGGTTATCATAAGCGATCACGACCCCACGATTCATGGCTTCTTTCCCTTTGGAAGCCACATAATCCGCAAGTCCTTTTGCCGCTTTTCTCATCGTATACACATTCATCCGGTTGATCCCCGGACCAATCTCACCCCGGATACCACCGGTTCCGAATTCCAGCGTTTTATAAAAATGATCTTCTATTGCTTTGTCATCCCCACTTAACTGATCAAGCTGTTCTCGAACCTTTGAATCCAGTCCTTCATAAGCCTGCCATCGCTGGTAGTCTTCTTTCCATGCCATTAAATACTCCTCCTTTAAAAAATACAAGTACTCCCCTCATTATCCTTCAGAATAAGAGGGGAGTAAAGAGTTTTCTGTTAATTAACTTCCTTTAATTGGATTCTTTTGTTTCCACCGGGTTTGCAGCATAGAAGATCTCTTCTTCAAGGTATGCGACGTGCCGCTCCTTGTCAGCTTCCGACCACCCAAAGCGCTTGGAAAGATAATCAACCACGCCGTCTTTCCACTTGTTTACGTAGTCAATATCGAAGAACAGTGCACTCGTTCTGCGGTTAAAGAAATCAATTGGTGCCACCACCATTTCCTCTTCAATCCCGTAAATCAGTGAGGCAAAGACATCTTTCGATAACCCGTAAAGCTCACATTCATCGCCTGTCGTTTCCATAATCTCATAGACCCGGTCCACATTGGAACCGTAGAGATTGGACAGACGTTTTGCAACAGCTTCAGACAGTCCGAGACTTCGACCTTTCGCCGTTTTTTCCTGCAAGAAGGCTTCAAGATTCGAAGAACCGCCGATGCCCCCGCCTGAAAGCGGGATTTTGGCCGTTCTGCACTTGGCCTTGATGCCCTGCTGCTTCACAACAATATCGACGATCCGTTCTGCCATTTTACGGTATCCGGTCAGTTTCCCCCCTGCAATGGACAGGAGCCCGGACTCTGATTCGAACGTTTCATCTTTTCTGGAAATCTCTGAAGCACTCTTTCCTTCTTCATAGATGAGCGGTCTCAGGCCCGTCCAGCTCGATTCCACATCTTCTCTCGTCAGATTCACACCAGGGAACATATAGTTCGATGCCTTAATGACATAATCCAAATCCGCTTCCGTCATACGGGGATGCGTAATGTCTTCTTTGTAGAAGGTATCCGTCGTCCCAATATACGTTTTATTCCCACGGGGAATGGCAAATATCATCCGTCCGTCATCTTCCGTGTCAAAGTAAACCGCCTGCTTCAGGGGGAAGCGGGACTGATCAACGACAATGTGAATCCCTTTCGTCAGATAGAGATACTTGCCTGTCTTTGATCCGTCCTGCTCTCTCAATTCATCGACCCACGGCCCTGCTGCATTGACGACTTTTTTCGCCCGGACTTCAAATTCTTCTCCAGATGCCAAATCCATAATCACTGCACCGACCACTTTCCCCCGCTCATAGATCAGTCTCTCTGCTTTTGAATAGTTCGTTGCCAAGGCACCCTTTTCAACAGCTGCTTTTATAGTTTCAAGGGTCAACCTAGCATCGTCCGTTTTGTACTCAACGTAAACCCCGCCGCCCTTCAGCATGTCCGTTCTGAGGAGCGGTTCTCTCTCTTGGGTTTCTTTCTTCGACAGCATCATCCGTCTCTCTTTACGATGAACGCCTGCAAGAAAGTCATACACTCTTAATCCGACTGATGTGGCGAGTTTGCCGTACGTGCCCCCTTTTATAATCGGCAGCATCATCCACTCCGGATTTGTTACATGCGGTGCATTCTCATAAACAATCGCACGCTCTTTTCCCGTTTCAGAGACGACTTTGAAATCTAACTGTTTTAGATAACGAAGTCCTCCGTGAACCAGTTTCGTTGAGCGGCTTGACGTCCCTGCAGCAAAATCCTGCATTTCCACGAGACCTGTTTTGAGACCCCGGTCTACGGCATCCAATGCGATTCCTGCACCTGTGATCCCCCCACCGATGACCAGAATGTCAAGCTCTTCATTTTCCATTTCTTTCAGATACCCTTTTCGCTGCAATGCACTAAATGGTTTTACCATGTCGACACACCCTCCTGAATTTTACAGCCAATCGGCTGCAACCCCAAATTGTTGCAACACAACACGTCTGTGTGATGTTGAAAAAAGAAAAAAGAGACGACAATCATGCCGGGAGCCGCAATGACATGCATCCCCGGTTATGTTGTCGTCTCTCAGATTCTCAGACGTGATATTAACTTAACGGCAGCATATCATATTTGATTTGGCTGTTAAAGTTTTATGCCTGCTGTTTGGATTTCTTTTTCGGTTTGAACGCCATCGTGGCATCAACAGCGGTTTTCCAACCATCATAGAGGCCTTCGCGTGTTTCTTCATCCATCTCCGGCTCAAACGTTTTGTCAATTGCCCACTGATCGGCGATTTCGCTCTTATCCTGCCAGAATCCGACTGCGAGTCCTGCAAGATAAGCAGCACCAAGCGCAGTTGTTTCCTGGACTGTCGGGCGTTCAACCGGCACATTCAGAATGTCGCTTTGGAATTGCATAAGGAAGTTGTTCGCAACCGCGCCACCGTCAACACGGAGTGTTTTCAGATCAATACCTGAATCTGCATTCATCGCACCCAGAACGTCCGCTGTCTGGTAAGCAAGAGATTCAAGGGTTGCACGGATAAACTGTTCCTTTTCTGTTCCGCGAGTCAATCCGAACATGGCACCACGAACATCGCTGTCCCAGTATGGTGTACCGAGTCCCACAAAGGCAGGCACGAGGTATACGCCGTCATTGGATGTAATTCGTTCTGCATACTGTTCGGTTTCAGAAGCGGATTTAATCATGCGGAGGCCGTCACGGAGCCATTGAACCGCGGATCCTGCAACGAAGATACTTCCTTCAAGGGCATACTCAACTTTTCCGTCGATTCCCCACGCAATGGTTGTCAAAAGACCGTGATCGGATTTAACGGCCTCTTCGCCGGTGTTCATCAGCATAAAGCAACCTGTGCCATACGTGTTCTTCGCCATTCCTTTTTCAAAGCAGGCCTGACCGAACAGTGCAGACTGCTGGTCACCCGCAGCTCCTGCGATTGGAACCTCTTCACCAAAGAAGTGATAGTCAATCGTCTTGGCATACTCTTCAGATGAAGGACGCACTTCAGGAAGCATGGATTTTGGCACGCCGAGAATATCAAGCAGCTCGTCATCCCACTTCAGCTCATGGATGTTGTACATCAGCGTACGTGAAGCATTGGAATAGTCTGTTACGTGCGCGCGGCCACCTGAGAGCTTCCAGATCAGCCAGGTATCAATCGTACCGAACAACAGCTCACCATTATCAGCCTTTTCACGTGCTCCTTCGACGTTATCGAGGATCCATTTCACTTTTGTACCGGAGAAGTATGCATCAATCAAGAGACCGGTTTTATCACGGAATGTGTCATTCAAGCCCTTTTCACGCAGCTCCTGACAAATATCATCTGTCTGACGGGATTGCCAAACGAGCGCGTTGTATACCGGTTTACCTGTTTCCTTCTCCCATACAACCGTCGTCTCACGCTGATTTGTGATCCCGATGGACGCAATTTCCTTTGGAGAAACATCCTGGTTTGCCAATACTTCTGCAATGACGCCGAGAATGGATGACCAGATTTCATTGGCATTATGCTCTACCCAGCTTGGCTTCGGGAAATACTGTGTGAACTCACGTTGCGCGACATCCACAATTTCCCCTTTTTTGTTAAAAAGGATTGCCCGTGAACTGGTTGTGCCCTGATCGAGTGCGAGTACAAATTTCTTTTCCATGAATAAATTCCTCCTTGAGTTTATTTCTCTGTATTTATTGATTGTCAGGGCTGCGTCTTTCCATGGAAGTTGCAGCCCATTTTTAAATTAGTTTGCGCGTTCTTCAGGATTATGCTGAATATCTTCTCCCTGACGGATTTCCTCTGCGACGTTCTTTTTTTGCATCTGTATTGAGGCAAACAATACTGCAAAAAATGCTGCGATAAACACCCACAGTAACATTGGCGGATTCCCTTGATAAAGCGCTACGTAAAGTGTTGTTCCAAGACCACCGCCGATAATTGGTCCCACTACAGGAATCCAAGAGTAACCCCAGTCGGAGCTTCCCTTCCCTGCAATCGGAAGTAATGCGTGTGCAATTCTCGGCCCTAAATCACGTGCAGGATTGATGGCGTATCCGGTTGTTCCACCGAGTGACATACCGATTACAACAATCAGAAGACCAGTGATTAATGGACCTAATCCATCAGAAAATGCATTTCCGCCTAAGAACATTATTCCAAACAGAAGAACGAACGTGCCGAGCACTTCACTGAAATAATTCTGTGGAGTGTGTTTGATCGCCGGTCCTGTTGAAAATACAGCCAACTTAGCTCCCTGGTCCTGAGTTGCCTTCCAATGTGGATAGTAATGGAAAAAGACAAGAACACCGCCTGTAAATGCACCTGCAATCTGTGCAAGTACATATCCCGGAACGTCCGCCCAGGCAAAATCACCGATTGCTGCCAAACCAACGGTAACCGCAGGATTGATATGACCGCCACTGATATCGCCAATCGCATATACCGCCATAGCAACCCCAAGACCCCATGCAAACGTGATGACTATCCAACCACCGGCTTCTGACTTCGTGCCTTTCAAAACAACGCCTGCCACAACCCCCCCCACCAAAAATGATGAGAAGCATTGTGCCTAAAAATTCTGCTAAAACTGGTGACATGTTTATTTCCCCCTCAAGAAATAAAATTTGTGTGGATACAAAAAAGACCAACGAAAAGCTCCCCTGGCCATGGTCCAGGGTCTCCTTTTCGTTGGTCTCATCGTCTCCACGAAAAAATAATTAACTTAAGTCTTATTAAAACACCGCCTGAAAGCGTTGTCAATCCATTTTCAGATAATATTTTTTGGGAATTTTTCAAATCCTTCACGAAGTCTTGAGAACAAAGACTTGTTCAATATTTCACAACCATAAATTTTTATTTGACGTCGTCACAGCCGAAGCTCCTGCATTGATGGATGCCCTGGCTTCGAGTTCAGTTCGGATCAGCCCGCCCGCAATAATCGTCGATCCTGTTTTTTCTTTAATCTCCGAGATAATATGGGGCATGATCCCCGGTAATACCTCAACGCAGTCAGGCTGGATATTTTCAAACATCTGAAATCTGGACTCTAATGCAATGGAGTCTAGTAGAAACATCCGCTGCACGGTTAAGAGACCAGATTTTTTTGCTGTATGCAAAATACTTTTTCGCGTGGACACCAGCCCAAAAGGCTTGATATCCCGACAAAGAAACTGCGCTGCATACTCATCGGTTTTGAGTCCTTGCACGAGATCGGCATGAAGCAGTACTTTTTTATCATAGGACTTGAGCATTTTCATCAGACTCTTTAACTGGCCGACATGGGTATTTAAGAGCACAATATGCTCATAATCGGTTTTAACAACGCGATCAAGATCTTTTAAATCCCGGATTGCCGGTAAGATCTCGGAACTGAATGGGTTCATGAAGTATCCTCCTTTTCTCGATACATCTATCAGTATAGCCTAATTCACCCAAGAAACGAACCATCTTTTGCAGATTCTGTGATCAGGACTTCTTCTTCAGAACAAAAGAGCTCTCTTGATTTTAGAGAGCTCTCTTGATTCAGCACCGGTGCTGAATAGAGTACAGATCTTTTCTGCGGTCCTTCCACTGTGTCACATTACCGGACTTCCTCGACCGTCTGAGAACCTCGAGATCCACATCCCCTACGAGGACGGTTTCGATATTCGGACTCGTCTCACCGACGATCCCGTCTCTTGCAAACGTAAAGTCGGAAGGAGTAAAGATACCTGACTGGGCATATTGGATGTCCATGTTTTCGACATCCGAAATATTTCCTACAGTTCCAGTTATTGCCACATAAATCTGATTTTCGACTGCTCTTGCCTGGGCACAGTAGCGAACGCGAAGATACCCCTGTCTGTCGTCCGTACAGAACGGGCTGAAGATGATATTCGCACCCTTCTCAGTTGCAATTCGAGCAAGTTCCGGGAACTCGACGTCGTAACAAATCTGAATGGCGATCTTCCCGCAGTCTGTGTCAAAGACTTCAACTTTATCGCCACCGGTAATGCCCCAAAATTTCCGTTCGTTTGGTGTAATATGGACCTTATACTGCTTCTCGATCGTCCCATCTCTTCGGAAGAGGTATGCGATGTTATAAATCTCACCTTCTTCCTCTACGAAATGAGACCCGCCGATAATGTTGACATTATATTTAATGGCAAGCTCCGTGAAGAGATTGATATAATCTTCCGTAAAGTCCGTCAGCCTGCGGATCGCCTGACTGGGGCTCTTCTCTTCAATAAACGACAATAGTTGCGTCGTGAAAATTTCCGGAAAAACAACAAAATCAGAGGCATAGCTCGCACCAACATCCGCGTAATATTCACACTGTTGTGCAAAATCATCAAAGGAATCGATCTTTTTCATCATATACTGTATCGCACAGATCCGGACAGGAAAGGACGTCTTGAAATGACGCTTCGTCGTCGGCCTGTAATCGACATTGTTCCACTCCATAAGAGTGGCATAGGCCATTGAGGCCCGGTCGTCCGTCAAATAGCGTGCGTTAATCCGCTTCAGCGTAAATCCGTTCATCACCTGAAATGTCAGAACCGGATCATAAATATGGTGATTCATCACTGCATCGACGTACTCACGCGGCGTCATATCCTCACTGTATTTTCGGAAATTAGGTATACGGCCGCCGATAATAATGCTTTTCAGGTTATATTCCCTTGCCAGTTCTTTTCTCGCTTCGTAAAGACGGCGACCGATTTTCATCCGGCGGTAATCAGGATGAACGGCGACCTCAATCCCGTAAAGATTATAGCCTTCCGGATCATGGTTGGTAATGTACCCCTCATCCGTGATCTCATCCCAGGTGTGCTGATCGTCGTATTCGTCAAAATTGATCAGGAGACTCGAACAGGTACCGATGATCTCACCTTCGACCTCAACGCAGAACTGCCCCTCCGGAAAGACCTCAATGTGACTGATCAGGTGCTGCCTTGTCCAGGCTTCCATGTTCGGAAAACAAATCTTGGACAGCTGAATAATATCATCAATATCTTCATAACGGATATTTCGAACAATAATTTTCTTCTCAAATTTCGACATATCAAGTGAACTCATACACGTTCCTCCTTCAGTACTGCTCGTTTAAATTTACTTGAAATCAGCAGCTATTTCAATATCAAACCCTTATTGCGACCGTAATTTCTCCGTTTCAGGATATGAAAATACCACGGCTCCTCTGCCGTGGCTCATTCACCGTGCTTATGATTTATCTGATAATGAAATATGAATGCAAACACTTCCCAAAGAGGTGTCCATCGGAACTGTGATGAATTTGGATGTTGAATGGAAATTACTCTTTCCTTCATTGACAATCGGAGGCGTCACATCGATGTTGTAGTTCTCGTTCGACAGCTCCGTAGCCGTAGTCCCGCCTACCCAGTTTCCGAATTCCTGCACGGCACTCCAGGCCATATCGTCAAGCTCTGCGACTTCCATGCCACCCATCATGGCACCAACAATGTTTTTGGCTGTTCCTTCACTGACGGAACAAATAATCTGACCTGATAATTCACCTTTAACACCGAGGACGACGGACACATCGTCTGATGGGATTGATCCTTGACCGGCCTGCGGCTTTCCCCGGCTGATATCTGCGCCAAAATGATTGCTCATAATGGATTTTGTTGCTCTGTACACTGCGTTAATTTGGTTGACATCCACACTCATCCACTCCTGTTTTAATTGGCTTTCGTCTCATACCATTGCTCCCTGGTCCGCTCCACAAGGTTCGGCTCAAGATGCTTGTCTTTATGCTCAATCACTTTTGAAAAATACTTGCGCGCTTTCTCTTTGTTTCCGGTTCTCCGGTAGCATTCACCGAGAATGAACAACAGAGCGAGTTCAGACATGGCAATATCCCTGAAATCCCCCTCAAGAAATGATTTCTCGTATTGAACAGCAGCCTGATCGAGGAAGCGGGCTTCCTCACTGCTTTTCTCCTGATACCTGTGCAGCCATGCAATACGAAGGCAAATGCTCCCCATCAGACCATATGGCTGTGAGGTGACCTTGGCTGACAACAAAGTCAGTTTCATAATAGTCAATGCTGTCTCGTAATCACGTTCTCCTCCAAAATCACGCTTCTTCCATGACGAGGATACCTGATTTTGAAAAGCCTCTTTGAGCTCCTCTTTCTTCACAGGAAGAAAGGAATCCGTGAAGCTGTATCCGCATTCCGGACAGACGGCTGCTTCGTATAACAGGGGATTAAGTAATGGATCTTTGTATGTTTTGTAGAAATCGTTCTCCACCTGATCCACCCTGATAAAACGGGATCGCATCTTCTTTGTCGTGAATGAATGGGTGCATATGTCACATGTCATGTTTTTATCATAGAAAGGCGGAATTGTCTGCGTCATTGTAACACCCCCCATTTATACTATGTCATTAGTATAAAAGACACAGAGTAGAAACAGAAGTACAAATCACAAAATTCCGAAAATAGAATCAATAGTCTCGGGACTAATTGCACAATTCACATGATTTGCCTCTGCGTCTTCAACACAACCTTCCCCATCATATGAATCACTCTTGTTTTCGAGAAAATGCATTCTCCTGCCATTTATCAGGAAGCTATAACCACCTTAGCAGCAATAAAATAAGGCTCTATAATGAATGTGGTGGTGTTCCCTTTCGTGGCAATGGTTTTCAGCGCATAAAAAAATGCACCGTTCTCTCACCTTTGATACCCTAAAGATGCGAAGCAATAAGGAGAGGAGAGAGAACGGATGCATGATCATTTTATCATAGAAATGTTGGGGATTAAAGACGGGAACGTGAAGGTGTGGGATGTCTCTTACGAAGATGAACAGACACTGCGAGCGGACCTTTACACAGAGAAGAGAAAGCAAAAATGTCCGTCATGCGGGAATAAAACAAAACGGGTCCATGGGTATCGAAATCAGATGATTCAAGGGCCAAGACTGGTGCAGGGGAAAGTGACGGTTAGCCTTCGTAAACGACGGTATGCATGCGGGGAGTGCGGAAAGACGTTCTATGAACGGTTACAGATGATTGAGCGCTATCAGAGGGCGCTGACGAGCGTGCAAAATGAAGCGCTCATGTATGCAGCTGACAGCTCTTTTACAACGGCAGTCCGCTGGGCTGGCATTTCGGTCACGCGCCTTATACGCATCTTCGATCGAAGAGAGATGAAAACACCGGCAGTATTACCGAGAGCGATTGCCATTGACGAATTCAAGGGAGACGCCGGAGGCGAACGGTTTCAAACCATCATCGTTGATGTGGAGCGAAAAGAGATCGTCGATATTCTTCCGGATCAGAAGGTGGATACAATCAAAAAATACCTCCGGTCCTGTGACACGAGTGGTGTCGAAATCGTGGTCATGGACCTGTCAAAATGGTTTAAGAAAGCGGTGCGTGACGTATTGGGAGATCCCCTGATCATCGCAGACCGATTTCATTTCATGAGACAGGTGTATTGGGCACTCGACGAGGTCAGACGCGACCTACAGGGAGAACTGGATAAAAAGAGTCGGATTCATATGAAGCGGAGCAAGAAGCTGTTGTGGAAATCTCATTATGATCTGAACGAAGAACAAAAACTGAAAGTGGAGAAGCTCCTCCAAATTGACCCGATATTAAGAGAAGCATATGAGCTGAAAAACCTGATGGAACAGTGGTTCAGAGAAAGCGATCACGAAACCGCATCGAAGAAGCTCGATAAATGCCTGGAAGCCCTGAGGGCTTCCAACATAGAAGGATTCAAAAGGGTTCGCAGAACCTACATGAACTGGTGACAGGAGATCCTGTAAGCTTTTATGTATCCTTTTAACAACGGCTATATCGAAGGCGTTAATAATACGATTAAAGTCATGAAACGTAATTCTTACGGGATCAAGAATTTCGAGAGAATGAGGAATAAGATTCTGTGGAACCAGGAAATGAAAATGGCGATGGGATCTTAATCCCACCACCACATTTGAAAAAGAACCAATAATCACAAAAGAAAAAGAAAAAGTTACGCAGATTAGCGTAACTTTTCTTTCAAAAATTTATCTTGATCCTTTTTCATAGTTTGTATTCAAGGCCGCTGGTGGCGTCGCTTTACCGACAAGTCCCGCTAGAGCAAGGATCGTCAGGACGTATGGCAAAATCAGCATAAAGACCTGTGGTACTTCCTGAAGTCCTGGAATTTGCTGAGCGGAGATACTCAATGCCTGAGCAAAACCAAAGAATATAGCAGCTCCAAAGGCTCCAAACGGATGCCACTTACCAAAGATCAAAACAGCTAGTGCCATAAAGCCTTGACCGGTTATCGTTCCGCCTCCGAAGTTCCCTGCGGCAGTGATGGCAAAAACTGCACCACCCATACCACCGAACACGCCGGATAGACCAACGCCAATGTATTTCATTCGGTTCACATTGACACCCATAGTGTCTGCCGCCATTGGATGTTCACCAACGGCACGCAGTCGCAAACCAAAAGGAGTTTTAAAGACAACATAATAGACGACCAGTACTAACAGAAACGCTACCCATGTTGTCAGGAAAATCCTCGAAAAGAACATGGGACCAATAACCGGAATATCACTGAGCAAAGGCACATTTGTACGGAAAAGACGCGCACTGATCGTGTCAGTTTGTCCGCGTTCGAAAATTTCACGTACCAAGAACACAGTCAGACCCGTCGCAAGGAAGTTCAGTGCCACACCACTGACAATCTGATCCGCTTTTAATGTAATGGAGGCCACAGCGTGGAACATCGAAAAGATACCACCCAGAATAGCCGCGAACAGAATACCGAGCCATGGAGACCATACTCCCATTCCCATACTTTCAAACATCAGTGTTCCAACGATACCCGCAAAGGCACCCATTACCATTAAACCTTCCAGACCAATGTTAACAACACCAGCACGTTCACTGAAGAGTCCGCCCATCGCTGTCAGGAGAAGAGGGGTTGCGGCGATCATCGCTGCCGGAACAATAAGATACAGTACAGCAAGAAACAGTTCCATTTATTTCCCCTCCTTCTTATTCGGTTGCAGTTTGCTGTAGATCCAACGGATCAGATAGCTTGATGCAACAAAGAAGATGATCATCGCAATGATGATTTCCACCACTTCAGGCGCAATTCCCGCCTGTGCCTGCATGTTTCCGGAACCTTCTTTCAGACCGCCAAACAGGAAGGCTGAGAAGAAAATGCCGAGCGCATTACTGTTACCCAAAAGGGCAACAGCGATTCCGTCGAATCCAAGATTGGTGAAGGAAGAGAAAATTTCAACGTAACGATATGTTCCAAGACCGGCCATCGCTCCACCGACACCTGCAAAGGCGCCTGAAATAGCCATGGATGATACAATATTGGCTTTAACATTCATACCTGCATACATAGAGGCATTTTTATTATAGCCGACTGCGCGGTATTCAAAGCCTTTTTTCGTTTTCCACAGAATGAACCACATCAGGAAACACGCTGCAATACCGAGAAAAAATCCCCAGTGTAATCTCGAAAAATCAGTCAGATTCGAGAGGAAATCCGAAGCCAGCGACGCTGTAGGCGCTACAAACTCCGTCCGCTGTCCGGATGCAAGAAAATTGTTACGAATAAAATGATTGACCACGTGCATGGCAATATAGTTCATCATGATTGTCACGATAACCTCATGCACTTCAAGGCGCGCCTTTAAATAACCAGGTACAACGCCCCACAGTGCACCAGCTGCAGCACCTGCAAGGATCGCTAGCGGCAAATGAATAATCATTGGCGCTTCGATTGAAATACCGACCAGCACAGATGTAAACCAGCCTACCATAAGCTGACCTTCAACCCCGATATTCAAGAGACCCGCTCGAAATGCAAAGGCAACGGCAAGCCCTGAAAAGATCAAAGGAGTCATGCGCTGGAGAGTCTCACCAAAATAATAGATATCTCCAAATATTCCGGTTACGAGTGCAACATATGCTTCGATTGGATTATTACCACTGAATAGCATCACAATTGCACCGGCAAGAAAACCAAAGAATATTGCGATGAATGGGATTAAAATACCAAACAGTTTTCCCGTCAGTAACTGTTTCATGTTGCCGGTTCACCTGCTTCCTTTTTACCGCCGGCCATCAAGAGACCCAACTCGTTTTCATCTGTCTCTTTGGCATCGACAATATCCACAATTTTTCCATCATAAATAACCGCTATTCGGTCACTGAGGTTCAGGACTTCATCCATCTCAAGAGAGACAAGCAAAACAGCTTTGCCCTGATCCCGTTGCTCTACAAGCTTCTTATGAATAAACTCAATCGCACCCACATCCAGACCGCGTGTTGGCTGCGCGGCAATCATCAAATCAGGATTTCGGTCGATTTCCCGGGCGATAATTGCTTTTTGCTGATTACCACCTGAAAGAGATCGGGCCGCTGTCGAAGAGCTGGCCGTACGCACATCATATTCCTCGATGAGTTCCTCAGCCTTTTTATAAATCTTATGATAATCAAGGATGCCATTTCTTGTATAAGGCTTTTGATAATACGTCTGGAGTAAAATATTTTCGCCAATCGTAAATTCCAGAACAAGCCCATGTTTATGACGATCCTGTGGAATATGTGCCACTCCTGCTTCAGTAATCTTCCGTGGCTTTTTCCCGGTAATGTCTTCACCATTCAACGTGATGGTGCCTGCCTTCACTGATCTGAGGCCTGTTAATGCTTCTATCAGTTCTGTCTGTCCGTTGCCATCCACACCGGCAACGCCTAAAATTTCTCCGGCTTTCACATCCAAGTTGAGCTGATCGACCATATCGATTCCACGGAAATCTTCCACCGTGAGTCCCTGAATGGATAAAACCGTATCACCCGGTTTAGCCAGGTCTTTCTCAACGGCAAAGCTAACTTCACGCCCTACCATCATTTCAGCAAGAGAGGTTTCACTCGAATCAGCCACAGAAACCGTGCCAATCCCTTTACCCCGGCGAATAACCGTACAATTATCTGCCACTTCTAAAATCTCTTTCAACTTATGTGTAATCAGGATGATGGATTTCCCTTCATTGATCAGATTACGCATAATTTGAATCAATTCTCTGATTTCCTGTGGTGTTAATGCTGCGGTAGGTTCATCAAAAATCAAAATATCTGCACCGCGATAAAGTGTTTTCAGAATTTCAACCCTTTGCTGCATCCCCACTGAAATATCTTCAATTTTAGACGTTGCGTCAACCCGTAGACCATATCGATCAGAGATTTCCTGAACATCTCTAGCTGCTTTTTTAATATCAATGGTTGTTCCTTTGACAGGCTCACTGCCAAGAATAATATTTTCTGTCACAGTAAAGTTCTGCACAAGCATAAAGTGCTGGTGCACCATTCCAATTCCAAGACGGTCAGCCACGTTAGGATCAGTGATGTTTACTTTCTCACCCCGTACGCGGATTTCTCCCCGCTCCGGTTGATACAAGCCGAACAAGACGTTCATCAAAGTTGATTTCCCAGCTCCGTTTTCTCCTAATAACGCATGAATTTCGCCTTGCTTGACCTGCAGCGTAATGTTGTCATTGGCAACGATACCGGGAAACTCTTTACGGATGTTATTCATCTCGATTACGTATTCCAATGGGTGTCACTCCTATCAGAGACTCATTAACAAGGGCTAGTACAATGACTAGCCCTGTTAATGTCATTATTTTGACGATCTTTCGTCAAGAATTACAATTAAAGCGAGCTGTACCACTCATCATATTCATCATCTGTTTGTGGAACAACAATGTCGCCGTTAATGATCTGGTCGCGGAAATCATTAACTGCATCAATAGCCTCGTCAGAAACATTATCACGTGTTTCAGCAATACCTACACCTTCATCTTCAAGGGCAAACTCAAGTACTTCGCCACCTGGGAAATCACCATTCATCGTCTGTTCAGAAAGCGTGTAAACAGACTGGTCAACTCGCTTGACCATGGAAGTCAGGATTACGTTACCGCCGCTCCAGTCACCTTCAGTAAGCGCCTGATCCTGGTCGACACCGATTGCCCAAACTGTTTCTCCGCCTTCGTTACGGTCGATCGCTTCAGTGAAGAGACCATTTCCTGTACCACCGGCTGCGTGATAAATGATATCAGCTCCGCCTGCATACATACCGTCAGCAATCTGCTGTCCGAGGGACGCATCATTGAAGTCCTGCGCATACTGAATAGCGATTTCGATATCAGCATCTACGGAGTGAACACCGGCTTTAAAGCCGTTTTCAAACTTTTTGATCAGGTCACTTTCAACGCCGCCGATAAAGCCGACTTCGTTTGTTTCAGTGTGCATTGCAGCAATGACACCCGCAAGGAAAGAACCTTCGTGTTCAGCGAATGTGATATTGGCAATATTATCAATCATATCGCCATTTTCATCTGTAACCACTG
The DNA here is from genome assembly GCF_000093085.1 of [Bacillus] selenitireducens MLS10. Taxonomy (GTDB): domain Bacteria; phylum Bacillota; class Bacilli; order Bacillales; family Salisediminibacteriaceae; genus Salisediminibacterium; species Salisediminibacterium selenitireducens. The sequence goes on from NC_014219.1 coordinate 2,779,646, forward strand.
TATCAACAATCGCAAAATACTGATCAGGGTTCTGCTGAGCTACATCACGGATTGCATCTTCCATCAAAAAGCCGATCCCGAAAGTCAGATCCGTGCCTTCACGTGCAAGGCGATTCAAGTTCGGAGCGTAGTCAGATGAATCACTTGACTGAATGTAATCCACTTCTGTTTCAGGGAAATCTTCGCCAAACATGGTGAGACCCGCCCAAGCTGATTCGTTAAAGGAGCGGTCATCAACGCCACCTACGTCCGTAACCATCTTGGATGAGAAACCGGCACCGTCCCCGGCAGCTTCGTTTCCTTCGTTGTTGTTTCCTTCGTTGTCAACATTTTCTTCAACGTTGTTGTTACCATCGTTGTTTCCTTCGTTGACCGGTGTTGTGTTTTCGTTGTTGTCATTGCCGCATGCTGCAAGCACTGTTGCCGCTAAAACGGATGACATGAGAACTGTAAATCGTTTCTTCATTTTGTAATCCCCCTTGGAATGTTTTTATGTTGCACTGTACTGTTTTGACAATACAGGTGCATACAGACTCATTATGCCACAAACTGTTTGAAAAAAGAATGCTCTTTATTTTTATAAAACGATTTCATTTGTCAGATTTTATCGATCACTTGTACGATGTCTGACAACTGGTCGCTTTAAAAAATACCTTAAGCGCTTTCAAGGTATTTATAATATATCATGGTTCCGAAAATTAATAAATACCTTTGCCCAAAATTATTTTATGATTTTTTCAATACGTAGAAGTAGACACCCGTCACGGCCAATATTCCTGAAAAAAGTTTCCCTGTCATCATTGCACTTACCATATCGGGTTCAAGGGCCGCGGTAAAACCGAGATGACCTCCGAGCACGAAGGCACCGCTGACGGAGAAGGCGATATTCATTAACTTGCCTTTCTCCGACATTAGATGAAGATTTCGAAACATGGGAATACTGTGCGCAAGAGACGATACAAAGCCGGTTACCGCCACATCATCCTCAATCGACGTCCTGCTTGTCACTGCCGGAATCACGTGTTTCTTCAGAAAATGAACAAACGGAAAAGCCCCGCCCAGTGCAAGGACAATAAGGCCGATAATCTCCATGGCTTCAGAGAATGGTACAAATCCGCTGAGGAGGTGAATACCAAGAAGCTCCTGCACGGCCACAAGCACAATCATGATCAGGGTAAAGGCAAGAATCCCTTTACCGGCCAACAGGAAAAAACGGATCATTCCATTGGGTAAAAAAAGCAGACCTGCTCCCGTAACAATCACAAGAATCAGAACAGGCAGGAGCTGCACGAACAGAAACCCAGGCGCAAATCCCGCCATCAGTCCCGCGGTGAATGCACCAGGGGGAACGGCCATCAGTCCGGCAAGAATCCCCTTGGCGAGTAACGGATAATCCTGCTCTCGAATCAGACCGAGTGCAACGGGTACGGTAAATACAAACGTCGGCCCAAGCATCGTTGCGAGGATGATCCCTGAAAACTTCGCAGCCTCCTCTGTCGCAGCCATCTCCATGGCAATGGAGTAGCCGCCCATATCAACCGCAAGAAGCATACCGCTGATCATCGCAGGGTCTGCTCCGATCCAGCTGAACACAGGTGACGCAACAGGTGTCACCAAATCAGCGATCACAGGTGAGGCCATGATCATGCCGATCATCACCAGTGCGAGCGGGCCCATCGCCTGAAATCCCTCATCAAACGCATCACCGTATCCTCGGTTTAATTTGAAGATCTTATCCAGTACACCGATCACCAGAAAGATAATCAAAATCCCAACAATGATTTGATTCACAATCATGACGAAATCTCCTCTGTTCTCACAGGAATGACCTGACCGAATGACACATGAGTCAATGCAACATTCATCGTACAGGCAAAAAGCTTCACACCTGCATCAGCTGCTTTTCGAAGCGCATTGCAAAAAGCCGGGTCAACTTCATCTGCAAGCCTTACTTCTTTGGCGTCAGGACGCTGCACGACGAATAAAATCGCGGTAGCAACGCTCCCTTCATTATGAAGAGCTTCAAGTTCCTCGACATGCCGCCTCCCCCGTTCCGTAACCGCTCCAGGGAAAAATGCACACTCATTGTCAACCCAGGTAATCCCCTTCACTTCAAGAATCAGCTGCCGGCCGTTACGCTCGAGGACATGATCAAACCGGCTTTTGCCCCATTTCACTTCTCTCGCAGTATGATGCCACGAACGCAGACCGTCAATGAACTGATTCTGAATCGCGCATTCAGCCAGCTGATTGGGCAATGTCGAATAAATGGAAACCAAGCCATTCCCGAACTGGTTTTCTATCAGACGCGCCGTATAGCGGGTTTTTCGCTTTGGTGAATCCGTTTCAGACAGGCAGACCGTCTTCCCGGGAAGAAGAAGCTCGGTCAGCCGCGCAGAATCTGCAAGATGCACATCCACCCGTTCGCCGTTCCGTTCAAGATCCACTTCCATCAAAAAGCGGTTTTTTCTTCTGACAAAGCGGCTTTTGATCAGTGGGGAGTCGAATGTCAAAACGCCTTTTTCAGGATGTTCAGTCACGATTGTGTCGCCTGCTTTCGCATGTAATCAAGCACGTTCGGATCAATCAGTGCATCCTCGCTCCAGCGCTCTTCAAAATTTTCTCTCATATAATACGTCTTCAACGCGTCTTTCATTGCCTCATCATAGACTCCGGATGCAGGCGTCTTGATTCCTGCATCACGCAGAAGACTGGCCAGTTCATCTACAATCTCCCCTTCAAGTTTGAGCATCTTACTCTGATTCGGCCGGGAGAAATAGAGCTGATGCAAGTCATACAGTCGTCTCAGCTCTTCGATCGGTTCCGGATGGTCATCAACCCGCAGATCATATACACGGTCATTATACCCGCCGTATCCGCCTTTATCTTTTACAACAAAGAGTGCCGCTGATTGTTTCCCCCGTGAATCGCCGCCTGCTTGCTGACCGTCTTCCAATGCTTTGATGAGACGTTCAGCAAGCGGTCCGTCTGTCGTTTCAAATGCGCGTACCAATGACGCAATGGTCTTTTCACTGACCAGAATATTGCCCTGTGCCGTACAGAATGATCCCGTCTGATGGCCGGCCCAGTCGTAACAGTCCTTGCCCGTATAGGCAGCCGTTCGCCCCTTTTTATCCATCACAGCAAACTGTCTGAGATGTTTATCAGGGTCGTCCGCGATCAGGGCTTCTACAACTTCTTCAGGAGTGGCCCCTTCTTCAAGCAGTGCAAGGCCGTCAGGACCAAAAGCTGTATTCGCGAAGGACTGCGTTGCAATAGCGCCGGTTTCCGCTTTCGCCCAAGGCACTACAGCACCCACTCCGAGGAACTTTGATTGTACAGCAATGCCCCATTCCCTTGTTTCAGGATCAAAACCAATGATGGAGAACGTTGCGACTTTCGGTTGCTTCTTTTTCACAAGGACCACACCCTTTCTGATTTTCGGATCATTTCGAATTTATCATAATTCTTTGAAAATGTCTCCGTCAACTTCTCTGATTGCAGCTAGCCACTCATCAGGCTATAATAAAAAGCACAAGATGAAACGAAATGAGGGAGATCCATGTCTTTTCTGAACAACCTGTCCAAAAACAAACGAAACGAATACATGATCGTCGGTGCGATTCTGTCGCTTTCCGTCATCATCGGTATCATTGTCGGAAACACAGAAGCATTTGTGGCTCCGCGTAACTTTACGGCAGGCTACATGGCCGGCTCCTTAACAAGCGCCTTGGTGCTGTTTGCCGTCTATCACACCATTCTGTTCTTCAAGAACAAAAAGCAGACGACTGCCTGATGATGAGATGGCAGTGCAAAAAAAGACTGTTGAGTGGGAAGCTCAACAGTCTTTTTTCTATTTATCGGAATAACCGGATATTGTGTATGGGCCAAAAAGCCATATTCGCCTGACCGACAATTTCATCCATCGGAACAAACCCGATATGTCGACTGTCCACGCTGTTTTGACGATTGTCACCGAGGACAAACACATGCCCCTCCGGCACTTCTGAAGCAAACAGCAATTCGTCGAGAATGAAATCGGTCGTAAACGGCCGTTCATCACTGGCTTCGAGATAATCGGTGAGGAACGGTTCCTCATACGTTTCACCATTAATGTATAACTGATCATCATTGTACTCAATATGATCACCAGGGAGGCCGATCACTCTTTTTATATAATCAGTTGTTTCATCAACGTGAAAGATGATGAGATCAAAGCGGTTCGGTTCAGCAATTTCATAGCCGATTTTGTTGACAATGATCCGCTCGCCATCCTCGATCGTCGGCATCATCGACTGTCCGTACACAATGTAGTTGGTAAACATAAAGCCTCTGACAAGGACAAACAGAACAAATGCAACGGTCATCACTTTCGTAAAGAGAAGTAAATTACTTTTCCACGATGTTCTTCTGCCAGGTTCGGTATCCATTTTTCAGATCCTCCAATGCGGTTTTTGAAGCTCCTTATGTTAATAATAACCCGAATCTGTATTTTTAAAACCATTATAATCTGAAATGAATTATTATTATCCACAAAACAGACACAATTTCAAGTCTGATTTGGTCATTTCCTTTTTCTCCTGTGATCGGCTACAATGGAAAGACCAACCGTTCAAACGGCATGTCACTGCGAGTCAGGAGGTCCTCTTGTGCGCCTGTTTACCGGCACGATGTTCACACTTCTCTTATCAAGCCTGTTTGCTTTTTTGTTCATGCAGGTGTCCAAAGAATTCACACATATCGAGCACGTTGCATCATCTCTTGAAGAACGAATTAGTCTTGATGATGTAAGACTTCATAATAACAGCTATATGCTCGACGCCAATGGGGACGTCATTTCTGACGTTTACGCGGCTGAAAACCGGATCCTCATTGCCTTCGAGGCGATCCCTGAGACCCTGATCAATTTGCTCCTGGCAACCGAAGACCGAAACTACTTTGATCATCCGGGCTTTGACGTGACAGGCATATCCCGTGCACTCTTCGTCAATCTGCAGAGTGATGGGATCGAACAGGGCGGGAGCACCATCACTCAGCAGGTCGCACGCAACCTCTACCTGACTCACGATCAGACATATGACCGTAAAATCACCGAACTGCTTTATGCATACCAGATGGAACAGGAATTCGACAAAGAAGACATTCTCACGCTTTATTTCAATACGATTTATTTCGCAAACGGCGTCTATGGCATTGAGGCTGCGAGCCGGTATTACTTTGACAAAACCGCTGAAGAGTTATCCATTGCGGAAGGGGCCTTTCTGCTCGCCATCCCCAACAATCCGTCGTATTATAACCCGCTTCAGTATAAGGAACGTACCGAAACCAGGCAAAAGCGTTTTATCAGCAACCTGCACACCGAGGGACATATTGACGAAGCAACCGCCAACGCTGCGATGGAGGAATCTGTAACACTGGTCCCTTCACAAAAGACCGATGAGTTCCCGGATTATGTAACCTATGTATATGATGAATTGAAAGAGCTCATTGCTTATGCAGAAGGATTTAATCGGAGAATCCGCAGCGCAGGGCAAGAGGAACGTGCCCGTATACAGGAACAGCTAAACAGCAGGGTGGATGACCTCTTACGTGAAGGTGCAGTCATCGAGACCGCTTTGGATCCGGAGCTGCAACGGTCTGTCGTAACGTCAATGAACAACCGACTGAGAGGCAGGGGTTATCAGGGTGCATTTGCGCTGATCAATCACCATACGAAAGAGTTAAAGGCCATCACAGGCGGTTATAACTACAGTAAGTTTGACTTCCATCGCGGCCATCGTGCGTACAGACAGCCCGGCTCCGCTTTTAAACCCCTGCTCGTATACGGTCCCCTTCTTGAAGAAACAAGGCTCACCCCTTCTTCGGTCATCGATGCGGGTCCGATAGAACGAAACGGTTACTCACCCATCAACTTTGCTGGTGCAGTATACGGCAACGACTCAGTGAGAAATGCCTTTATGAAGTCTTACAATACCGCTGCTGTCCGTATGCTTGACATGATCGGTGTCGAAACCGGCTTTGAGTACGTCGAACAGCTCGGTTTCTCCGAGCTTGTTCCGGAAGATTGCCGTCTCCCTTCCGCCTTGGGTGGATTGACGAGAGGTACCAATGTTCTCGAGATGACAAGAGCCTTTTCCGTTTTTCAGACAGATGGCGCCTATACCCCTGCGAGGGCGATCCGTTCGGTCACGTCCGTTGACGGTGAGCTGCTTTATGAGTGGGATGACAACGCCAGGCAGGTCTTCAGCCCGGATACGGCAAGACAAATGCGGTCACTGATGGAAAGCGTTGTGACTGACGGCACGGCAAACCGGCTGCAATACAATCTTGGTAACTACGTCGGAGGCAAGACCGGCACAAGTAATGATTTTCATGACCTGTGGTTTGTCGGATCAACCGATACGTATACAGCCGGTGTCTGGGCCGGCTATGATTCACCCGCTTCCCTGGAAGCCACCCCATCTGTGCATCTCGATCTGTGGGGCTATGTGATGCGAAACCTCCCCTGATCGCAGAAAAGAAAAAGATGTCCGGTTCATTGAAGAACCTGGACATCTTTTTTAGGGACTGCCTAAGGCAGTGCTTGATTTAAGTTTATTTGAATCAGCGACTGACTGCACCATAACATAATACGTCTGATCTGTTACGCCTGACACCGACATTCCGCACAATTCATCATCTCACTAAATCGGCAAACTCGCAATAATGCTGTTATACAGCTTCAAAATCGCATACGTCACGCCGAGGACAAACACGCCCCAGAACAGCAGATGAAACATCACGAGCCCGATGGAAGCCCCGAAGCTTAACTTCTCACTGATTTTGTAGATGAAATAGACAAAATAGATGACACACGCTGTCAAAAAAATGCCGAGCAGGACGGGCAGCTGGACTTGTCCAAGCAGTGACACAATCGATGTCAGAAGAAAGATCCAGGCCCCGCCCCGGACCCTGTTCAGATCCGCACCGTCTTCATCTTTTGAGAAAAACAACAGGGAGAGCTCGTTGATTGTGTCGGCGATCAGCTTCAATGCTGCAAACAGCATGAAAAAAAACAGCCACAGAACTGCGAGCATCGTCAGTTGAATGCCACTTTCCGAGAAGAACTCAATCATCCCGCTGTATAGTCCGAGTTCATCCATATAACGGATCACAAAACGGCTGGCATACATGGCAAAGGATAGGCTGTATAATAAAATAGAGATCAATGGGAAGTGACTGGTTAAATATGCATTCTTCATCCTGTTCAGTCCTGTCTTTTGTCGTCTACGTTGATGCTACACGAACACACGTTGAACTGCAATCCTCAATTCAGCTCAACCTGCAAACAAAAACAGTCCATCAGAGATGATGGACTGCTTCATACGCAAAAATCTCGTTACTCTGTGTCGGACTGGAGTCAAGATTATCGCGTCGTTTTTTATGGGCTGACTTGAAAGCATCACTGTTTACCCAGGCCTCGTAATCCGCTTTGGATGCCCACTTGGTCAAGACAACCGGGTATTTCTCATCTTCCTCCGGGTTCAAAAACATAAAATCGAGACACCCTGGTATTTCTTTCATTTTTTCCGCACTGTTACTGAATCGGTTCGCAACGTTCTCCCGGCCTTCCGGGGGCACATACAGCTGATTCATGACAACGTACACAGCGATTCCTCCTGACATGATAATCTTTAGTCATCCTTATCATACCAAAATCCTCCGACACCGCCAAAGAAACACACCGGACATTTCTTTTGTTTTATACAGATTCGTGATATATTTAGTTTAGCACTGTGACAAGGGGGTCATCGTATGGAACTGATACTGATCATTGGGGTTTGCGTGGCATTTCTTGTGGCGATTTTGACTGCAGGTTATAATGACAAGCCGCACAAAAACTGATACCTGCATCTGGTTTGATCAGGTTCAAAAAAGACCGCGGGCTGAATCAATCAGTCCACGGTCTTTTTTATTTGTATGGGGGCGAAGGCCTGCTGACGCAAGGCTTCATAGACCACAATCGCTGCCGTATTTGACAGATTTAATGACCGGACGAGATCCGTCTGGGGAATTCGAAAACAGTGCTCTTCAAATCTTGCGGTCAATTCCCCGGGTAAACCCGTCGTTTCTTTCCCAAACACAAAAAAATAATCCTGATCAGGATCAGAATAGTCAAAATCATAGACATTCTTTTCTCCGATGGTTTCAATAAAATAAAAGGCCCCCTCAGGATAACGCGAATACAGAGCGTCAAAACTGTCATGATGCTCCACCTTTACACTCGGCCAATAATCACAGCCTGCCCGCTTTAACATCCGGTCATCCGTGGAAAACCCGAGAGGATGAATCAGGTGCAGATGGGAATGGGTACCTGCACACGTCCTTGCAATATTGCCTGTATTGGCCGGAATTTCCGGCTCGTATAAAACGACATGAATACTCACTGATCTTCACTCCTGTTTTCTTTCGCGAAAAGCCCTTCAGGCTGAATCGTCCGCAGGCTTTAAAGCCGCTGCAAACGCAAGAACCGTAATCGATTCGACATCTTTACCCACGATCTGATAGATCGGAATGTCCACACTCGTAGACGTAATCAGATCCTCTTTGTTTACAAAGGTATATTGAATCGAACTCTGCTCTCCAACAACCAGGCTCATCTTTCCGATATATTCGTCAAGTTCCATAATCTGATAGTCCGTCTCTCCTGATTCCACTGCCGGTGTTCTCGAAATCATATGATCTCTCAGTACCTGCAAGTTCAGCCCCTGGATATTCCGGTCCTGAACGAGCTCGACCTGCCCGTCATATTCATCTGATTCATAGATCATCACCAAGAGATCATCCTCGTAGTGTGTCTCAGAAAGCACCCAGTCATCAGGAATCGGATCTGCCTTTAAGACTTCAAAAGGCATCTCCCGCTGCGCCTGATTTAAGGTTGCTTCAGCCTGTGTACACGCTGCAAGGATAATGAGCAGCAGTAAACTATGAAGAAGGAGAACCGTCGCTTTCAATGATTTTTGCATATTACCACACAACTTTCCTCGACTAGACCGCACTGATACCTGTGTCAGAAAACGCCATATCTACTATATCACATTTTCAGATGAACGAAGTCTCAATTTTGTTTCAATTCCGTTTCAACGCTTCGTCACGGTCTTGAGGCCTTCGAGGTCAAGAAGCTTCTCCTTTTTGTCGAGTCCGCCACCATAACCGACGAGTGACCCGTTCGAGCCGATCACACGATGACATGGGATAATCAAAGGTACCGGATTCTGATTGTTTGCCCCGCCGATCGCACGAACCGCTTTCGGCGCACCGATTTCGACTGCGATGTCTTTATATGATTTCGTTTTCCCATATGGAATCTGGTTCACTTTTTCCCAGACCAGCTTTTGAAACGGCGTTCCTTTCATATCAAGCGCCACATCAAACGAAGTCCGCTCGCCATTGAAATACTCTTCAAGCTGCGTTTTGACCGCTGTCAGTTCATCCTCATTCCAGACGAGTTCATCACGGATCTGTCTTGTCCTCAATTTGCGCCGGACATGACAGATCGTATCTTTTGAACTGCCAAATTCAATATAGCATAATCCCTTTTCACTTTTAACAAGGGTCAGATCACCCAACGGACTGTTCATTACACTGTACATCAATGCACTATTTTTCGGCATCTGAAGCAAGTCCTCCTTTTTCGTGTTCCTGCTTTACTAGACGATTGGCAGTGGGCAAATGTTTCATGATATCGTGAATTTCTTCTTGTACAATCTCAGATTCGTCATGCGAGAGCTGATTGATCAAGCGTTCCCTGGCGGAAGCGCCCGCAATTTCTGCCAGCGCCCATGCCGCTGTGGCACGGATTTCCGGACGGGGATCCCCATGCAGCACTTTCTCAATTTCCGGAAGCGCCGATTCATCTTTGAAGTTGGCAAGGCCTATGAGCGCATTGCGCTGAATTGGCTTTTTCCCCCGCCAGGACCCGGCCATACTTCCGTACGTCTCCTTGAACTGCCGGTTCGACATTTGCAGGAGCGGGATCAGTTTCGGCTTCACCTTCTCCGGATCGGGCTGCATCTCTTTGTGATGATCCGTGTGCTTGCCTTTATTCTCCGGACAGACGGTCTGACACGTGTCACAGCCGTACAGGCGATTCCCGATTTTTTTGCGGAATTCTTTTGGCAATACACCTTTTGTCTGCGTCAGGTAGGCTATGCAGCGCTGCGCATTCAGTTGACCGCCCTGCACCAGGGCACCGGTTGGACAGGCATCGATGCAGGCTGTACACGACCCGCACTGGTCTTCAAGGGGCTGATCCGGTTCAAGGTCAACGGTCATGATCATCTCACCGAGATACACGTAAGAGCCGAATTCAGGAGTAATCACCGCGCAGTTCTTCGCACTCCAGCCAATCCCCGCCCGCTCAGCCACAGCCCGGTCCGACAGTGCGCCTGTATCAACCATCAGTGCCGTCCTGATATCCGGATCGCATGCCTGAACAAAGCGTTCAAGTTCCTGAAGCTTTCTCCGGAGCACATGATGATAATCTTCTCCCCAGGATGCCCTGCAAAAGATGCCTCGCCGTTCTCCTTTTACAGAGCGCGGCGGATTTTTCATCTTTGACGGATATGCCATGGCAATCGACACAATTGTCTTCGCCGCAGGCAACAGCCTCTCGGGTTCGGTCCGCTCTTCAAGCGTCCCTTCTTCAAAACCGGACGCATAGCCTGCATCACTGCTCCTCCTGAGCCGTTCTTTCAACGTCACGAACGGGTCTGCGGAGGCAAATCCGATTTTATCAATACCGATTTCCTTGCTGTATTCAATCATACGCTGTTTTAACATTTGTCTGTTCATCTTGATAATCACTCTCATTTTCTCATTCATCAAAAAAACAGTGCCTCCAAATCCTGCACCCAAGGCGTTATCCATCCTGTTGAGGGCCATTCATTCGAAACACTGCGACGGTCAGTTTTCTTTTGTATCAGTTATTCATACCTGCATCTTACTATACGTGAAAGGGAGCGTCAAACTGGTGCAAACGCTCCCATTATATGTTACGATCATAGGTGCAGGAAAAAAACCATTCACAGGAGGAACGATGATGACATTCGATTATACCGTATCAAGTGACAAACCAATCGAAACACTGCTGACTGATTTAGAGGCTTCCTTAAAAGACATTCAGTTTGGCGTTCTATGGCCGTTTAACGTAAAAGAAACGTTGCAAAACAAAGGCCAAGATTTCGATCAGGACTATTATATTTATGAAGTGTGCAATCCTCCGCTCGCAAAAAAGCTCCTCGACCGTTCCAATCTGGCAGGTGCCTTTCTCCCGTGTAAGCTTGTGATCTACGAGAGCGGCGACAAACGCTACATTACGCTGCCGAAACCGACAAAACAGTTTACCATGCTTGACGATCCGGAGATTCATCAGCTTGCAGAAGAAATTGAGGTAAAACTGATCGACGCCCTTCATAAAACCGTCTGATCAAATGACATACTATGACAAAACGCCAGACAACCCCCGCTGAATTCATGACGGGATTGCCTGGCGTTTTTTCGTTTTTTTGTTTATCAACCGTTCTCATCGGCCATATTCACATTATGATAGACCTGCTGGACGTCATCAAGCTCCTCAAGCGCGTCCACCAGTTTATCAAACTGCAGCTTCGCCTCGGGTTGCAAGGTCACTTCGGTCTGTGGCAGCATTTCAATTTCAGCGACGGAAAATGCGTTCACACCTGCATTGATCAAGGCCGACTGCACAGCATGAAATTCCTCCGGCTCCGTATAAAGAATGACCTGATCCTCTTCTTCAAGGATATCCCGAGCATCGAGATCTGCCTCCATCAGCCATTCCATGACGTCTTCCGAAGACACGCCCTGAACACCGATGATCGCTGTCTGATCAAACATGTAGGTGACCGAACCGCTTACGCCCATATTGCCTCCGTTCTTGCCAAAGGCTGCCCTGACTTCACTGGCAGTGCGGTTGACGTTGTTCGTCAAAGCCTCGACGATGATCATGGATCCGTCTGGCCCAAATCCCTCATAGCGGAGTTCATCAAAATTCTCTTCTCCGCCGCCTTTCGCTTTATCAATCGCCTTATCGATAATATGCTTGGGCACATTGTACGTCTTCGCCTGTTCAAGTACAAATTTCAGCTGCTGGTTCGCCTCGGGATCCGGCTCCCCCTGTTTGGCCACCTGATAAATTTTCCTTCCGAATTTCGCATAAATCCGGCTGACATTTTTATCTCTCGCAGCCTTTTTTTCTTTGATATTACTCCATTTCCGTCCCATTCTCTTCACCTCTTATCGATTTTCAACAAAATGTATTATACGCTACTTCGACAGAAAATGCCCGGTAATCCGGCAGTCAGCGGATCGTTTTGACGAATTTCCACTGTTGCTTCAACGGATCATTGGGCTGGTTTGTTTTTTTGATCAGACCAGCTTCTTCGATATAAGTCAGGTAAGTCTCGATTTCCTTCGCGTCGATTTTACCATTGAAGACATTGGCGGCCATCTCTTCCGTTGATGCAGGCTTCCCCTTTTTTTCTTCTCTTAAATATAAAAGCAGCTTGACCCGCTTTTTCTGCCTTGCCTCTTCTTTATACTTGCCGGTAAAGAGTTTCTTGATCGGATCTGCAGCAAATACACCCAGCGTCATCCCGAACAATACCAGAATCAGATCATAAAACATCTGCATCCGCTCCCCTGCTCATTCCTTTACACAGTATAGCAAAACGTTCACAGTCTTGAAACAAAACATCGACAGTCATGTCAAAAAAAAGTACGAAACAAAGGGGAGTAACGGACAGTTATTGCTTTCAAATTAAAATCGTTTGCTTTATACTGATGAACAGAAAGCCCGAAAGGATGAACAGTTATGCTTCATTATAAGACTTTCCTGCACGACACCAGCACCGAATGGGTGACATTCGTCCATGGAGCAGGCGGAAATTCGGCCACCTGGTACAAACAAGTGAAAGCCTATCGGCAGAATTTCAATGTATTGCTCGTTGATCTCCGCGGTCACGGCAAATCCCAATCCATCAAATGGTCCAAAAACGACAGCTTCAAAGACATCGCCACCGATATCAAACTCGTGCTTGACGCCGAACAGATCGGCAAAACCCACATGGTCGGCATCTCCCTCGGCACGATCATCATCCAGACATTCAGTCAGCTTTATCCACAGCGGCTGGCTTCCATGATTCTCGGCGGCGCCGTCGTCAGGCTGAATATGAGAACCAAATTTTTAATCTCTGTCGGAAATATGACCAAACACGTCATACCCTACATGTGGCTCTATAAATTATTCGCCTGGATCATCATGCCAAAAAGCAACCATCTCGAATCGCGCCTCGCGTTCGTCACACAGGCAAAAAAAATGTACCAAAAAGAGTTTATCCGCTGGTTTAAACTGACAAGAGCGATCGACCCTTTCCTGGCACGCCTTCAGCGAAACTTTAACGGAATACCCACTTTGTTCGTCATGGGAGACGAGGACTACCTGTTCTTGCCTCCCGTTGAAGAAGTGATCCGCACAGGGGAAGGGCTCTCACTCGAAATCGTCCCTGATTCTGGGCATGTCTGTAATATTGATCAGGCAGACTACTTTAACACCACAACAATCAATTATATCAAGAACCTCGCAGCCAAACAGCGATGAGCAGGATTCCCTGCCCATCGCTGTTTTTATCTGCGTGTCCGCGTCGCATTGATTGTGAATTTGTATTCATCACTCTTGAAATATAAATGCGTCAGTTCAAATACCCGGCCGTCTTCAAGTTTCGTTGACAGCGTCACTTTCAGGATCGGCTGAGAGAGGTCATGCAATTCAAGTAACTCCCGGGTTTCATCTGACGGCATAATCGGGATGACTTCCTGAAAGCTTTCACCGATTGTCAAGCCAAGCTTTTTTTCGATGTATTCATATTTGGAGTTTTCTGCGACCTGATAACTGAGATCCGGAAACAGCTTCAAAGGCATATAGGTCTCTTCCACGACAAGAGGGACACCATCGGCGAAACGCTGCCTGACAATCACATAGACTTTCTCACCTTCCCCGATCTCAAGAATTTGGGCCGTCTGTTCATCCGGGGTAACCACTTCAAACCGTAACACTTTATTTTTTGTCTCTTTATTCAGTGCCCGCATCTCTTCAGTGAATCCGGTCAGTTCATAGATGTTATGTTCAAATTTATTTTCTTTAACATACGTACCGCTTCCCTGAACCCGGTACAATAATCCTTCCTGCACGAGCAGTTTAATTGCCTGCCTGATGGTAACCCTGCTCGCCTCGAATTGATCTGAAAGCTTTGCTTCTGTTGGAATCGCATCCCCCTCCTGCCAATCCCCGCGTTGAATATTTCCTTTCATTTCTTTAGCAATCAGCTGATATCTCGGCGCTTGACCCCTCATGGTTCTTCTCCCCTTCCACATACGTCATCAGTCTGTCAATGTAATCATAAATGCGCTGATCACGAATCCTTATCCTCCTCATGACTATAACATATAGAAGACAATTTTGATTTATCAAAGAAAACTGTTGACGCTTTCATCTTTTTGTATTATATTTGTATCAATTGATAATTAATATGATTTTAATACAAATTGGAGGCGTTACGAATGAAAAAGCAAAATCTCGTCATCACAGGTGGAGGAAGTACGTACACGATCGGAATGATTATGAGTCTTATCGAAGAAAAAGCACAGTTTCCATTAAAGTCCATCACTTTCTATGATACGGATGGCGCCCGCCAGGAACAGATTGCTAAGGCATGCAATGTCATTCTTCGGGAAAAATACCCGGAACTCGAGTCCTTCTCCTGGACTACTGACAAACAGGAAGCCTACGAAAACGCTGATTTTGTCTTTGTGCAAATTCGTACCGGAGGCCTCGCAATGCGTGAACAGGACGAGAAAATCCCTCTGCAGTACGGCTGCGTCGGACAGGAAACGTGCGGACCGGGCGGAATGGCGTACGGGTTTCGCTCCATCGGCGATATGATCGACGTCGTCAACGATATTCGTCACTACGCGCCGGATGCGTGGATTTTGAATTATACAAACCCTGCAGCAATTGTTGCAGAAGCGCTGCGTCGTGAATTTCCGGATGATCATAAAATCCTGAACATTTGTGACATGCCGGCTGCGATTATGGTCAGCTACGCAAAGATTCTTGGAAAAGAAATTTGGGATCTCGTTCCTGAATACTTCGGTCTGAATCACTTTGGCTGGTTCACAGATATTTATGACAAAGAGGGGAACCGTCTGACGGATCAAATCAAGCGCACGATTACAGAAGACGGCTTTATCCCTGAAGACTCTGAGATCGTCAACGACCCATCCTGGATCAAAACATTCAAACAGGTGGAGACGATGCTGAATCACTTCCCGGAATATTTGCCAAACACGTATCTGCAGTACTATCTCTATCCATCAGATATGGTTGAAAAAGAAGACATCAGCAATACACGCGCCCGACAGGTCATAAACGGTCGCCAAAAGCGCGTTCACACCATGAGTGATCAGATTATCGCTGACGATTCAACCGAGAACGTTGAACTCGAAGTCGACATTCACGGGCGTTATATGATTCGGGTGGCAGCGTCGCTCGCTTATAATCTCGGCGAGACGTATATCGTAATCGTAGAGAATAACGGCATCATTTCAAATCTCCAGGATGATGCAATGGTTGAAGTCCCTGCCGCATTGACAAGCAGAGGTCCGAAACCATTTGCCGTAGGCGAGATCCAAACCTTCTATAAAGGGATGATTGAAGGGCAGCTCGCTTTCGAAAAACTCGTTGTCGATGCCTGGTTTGAACAGAGCTATGACAAACTGATGCAGGCACTCACCCTGAATCGCACGATCGTTGACGCTCCGGTTGCAAAAAAGATTCTCGATGACCTGATCGAAGCGAACAAAGACTACTGGCCAGCACTTTATACTGAAAAAAAAAAAAAGGCTCAGCGATAAACAACGTGCCTGAAGAAAGAGGCGGCTATCATCACCGCCTTTTTCTAAACAGAATATATGATAACGTTTTCGATTACACAAAGAGAAATGAGGGAAAACCATGAATTTTGCATCGCTTCAAAAGTTCGGAAAGTCACTGATGGTGCCTGTGGCACTCCTCCCTGCAGCAGGGATTCTGCTTGGGATCGGCGCTGCTTTAACGGGGCCACTCGCAGACTTTGTCACGATTTTACAGAACGATACAGTCGAAGCAATCAGTGACGCCATGCTTCAACTTGGGTTGACCATTTTTGAGAATCTGCCGATCATCTTCGCAATCGGGGTCGCAATCGGACTTTCCGGCGGTTCCGGGATCGCAGGACTCGCCGCTCTCCTCGGTTACATTATGATGAATACTACCATCTCAATTGCTATGGGAATCACGCCGGAAATGGCGGCAGAAGGTGGCGAATATGCGCTCGCCCTCGGGATCCCGACACTTGAAACAGGTGTACTCGGCGGGATTATCGTCGGTCTTGTCGCCGTATGGGTCCACAACCGCTTCAAACGTTTTCAGCCGCCTGAAGTATTGGGCTTTTTTGCCGGAGACCGTTCAGTCGGTATCGTTATGGTCTTCGTTTCCATTGCTCTCGCGTTCGGTGTTATGATCATTTGGCCACCGATTCAGACCGGTATTGATGCGGTCGCAAACGTCATTGCTTCGGATACAACCAACCCGCTCTATATCGGACTTTACGGTTTTCTTGAACGACTTCTGATTCCAACCGGGCTCCACCACATCTGGTACGCACCTTTTCTGTGGACAGGTCTCGGCGGTACTGTTCAAGTTGGAGGATCCATGGTTTCCGGAGACCAGTTTATTTTCCTCGCACAGGTTGCTGAAGGTGTCGATGTTACAGCCGGACGTTTCATGGCCGGGAAATTCCCAGTTATCATGTTTGGGCTTCTCGGAGCCGCTTTGGCTATGTACAAGGCTGCAGATAAAGAGAACCGCCCAGTCGTCAAGGGGCTTCTGATTGCCGCGGCCGGTACAGCTTTCCTGACAGGGATCACAGAACCGATCGAATTTACATTCCTGTTTGTTGCACCGCTTCTGTTCGTCGTACACGCATTACTTGCAGGGGTCAGTTTCGCAGTTGCCTTTATGCTGAACGTCAATTTGGGATGGGCAGGCGGCTCAGGATTCATTGATTTCATCCTCGTGAATGCGATCCCGGGTACGAACAATTGGTGGATGAATCTCGTCATGGGTGCCGTATTCTTTGTCATCTACTATTATCTGTTCTCCTTTGCCATCAAAAAGTGGAACCTCGCCACCCCGGGTCGAGCGGGTCAGGAAAACAAACTGTACACCCGTAAAGACTTCAATGAAAAGAAAGAAAAAGGCGAAGGCGGAAACGACGACGGAAATTCAGATAAGAAGGAGTACCAGCTCGTCGCCGCGCGTATTTTGGATGCGCTTGGTGGAGAAGAAAATATTGATCACGTTGACGCATGTTTCACCAGACTTCGTGTAACGGTCAAAGACGTGGAAGGAATCGATGAACCTGAACTAAAAGCACTCGGTGCTGCAGGTGTAATGAAATATCAAAACAACATTCAGGCCATTTTCGGTGGAAAATCCGACCTCTACAAAATGAAATTCTCGATTTAATGGAAGAAGACAAAAGCTGATAGTTAAGCGCCGCGGGTTCAGACAACCCGCGGCGCTTCTTGTCATTATGACAACAGTTTTTTCAGTTCTTTGACGGTCAATACTTTACCTGTTGCTTTTACCTCACCGTCGATCACGAGTCCTGGTGTCTTAAATACGCCGTACTCAATAATCTGATCCAGTTCTTCCACCTTCGACACTTCTGCATCAATCCCAAGCTCCTGAACCGCTTCTTTTGTCCGTTCCTCAAGTCGCTTGCACTTTGTGCATCCTGTTCCGAGTACTTCAATTTTCATTTCATCCGCCTCCAATCATTTTTTTGCACATTTTAGAAAAATAACCAACCCGTAATGAGTGCCATCACTGCCGACAACGCCGTCACCATACTAATGTAAGCCAAGGTCTTTTTCACGCCCATGACCTTCCCGACAATCAGCATGTTCGGCAGACTCATGGACGGCCCTGCCAATAACAATGCCAGCGCAGGTCCTTTCGCCATCCCAAGATCAAGAAAGCTTTGAACAATCGGGACCTCCGTCAGAGTCGCAAAATACATAAATGCGCCAAATACCGATGCCAAGAGCGTCGCTGAAAGGGTGTTTTCTCCAGCCACCTGCCCCATAAACGTCTCCGGAATCAGTACGGTAATCACACCGGCAATAAAGATCCCGACGATAAACAGCGGCACGATTTTTTTGACAAGGTCATAGGTCTCCAAACACCAGTCCCACAATTCATCGCGGTCAAAAAAGAGCACCAGCTGCACGATGAGAATCAGAAAGGCTCCCGCCGTCACATAAGGCAGATTCATTCCTGCAAGCAGCATCACCAGGAGCGTAAGGAAAAAGAGCATATTTTGCCAAAGCGGCCGCTCACTCTCTTCCTGCATGTCAAAAATCCGACTGTTTTTTTCATCGGCTTTCTCTTCCCTGTGAAAGAGAAGATGCATCAGGATCCCGATAAGGACTGCAAGAATCATCGCCGTAACAACACGACTGATGCCGAGCCCCATCCCTAAAAAGCTGAACGTAAACGTAATTGCGAGCACATTGATCGCGGGTCCGGCAAACAAAAAGGTTACCGCAGGCCCGATTCCGGCCCCTTTCTTCCATATACTTGCAAACATCGGCAGAACCGAACACGAGCAAACCGTCAGTATCACACCGGAAACCGATGCCATGGTAAATGAGGTGGATTTCTTCGCATCAGGGCCGAAGTACTTTAACACAACGCCCTGAGACATAAACTGAGCAATGGCACCGGAAATAAAGAAAACGATTGTCAAGGTGACGATACGGGGCAAGGTCAGATAATCGAGAAGGAATTGCCAGCCTGCCTGGAGGATCTCCATTATTCACCACACCCCTTCAGCCACTGTCTCACCTGATCAGCGTCCATAAACAGACTGTACATCGTATACTTACCCTCTCGACGCGAAGCGATCAGACCGGCCTTTTCAAGGATATTTACATGATGCGTAATCGTCGACGGTGCACCATCGAGTGCATCGAGAAGCTCACATTTACAGCAATCCCGTTCAAGGATCATCGCAAGCATCATGAGACGCTGCGGATCGCCAAGAGCCTTATAGACGTTCGCAGATCGCTGAACATCTTCACGGAGCCCCGGGTGTTGTTCTTTCAAACGGCTAAGCAGCTGCCTGCTCTCCGACTGATTGAGTATGATCATTTGTTTGCTCATCGGATCACCTTCTTTCTTCCTTCATCTTATCATATAAAACTATAAAACTAGTTATGTAATTATGATGATTCTGTGACAAACAGAAACTCCCCCGCAAATACGGAGGAGTCCCCGGTGCTATTCAGATTCGTGAAGCAATGATTTAACGTCGGCTTCCGTCTCATTTAACATCTCTTCGATCGATGTGTTCCTTGTATTCAGGCTTTCAACAGAAGCATTGATCTCTTCAAGACTTGCTGAAGCCTCTTCAATAATCGCAGCAAGGTCTCCTGTAGCGCCTTCTACCTGTTCGGACTGTAACACAACATCACGGCTGTGCGCAGAAAAGGTTTCGAATACCGCTTCAATCTTTGCTACTGCCGCACTCAGTTCATTGAAATACCCGTTGACGGCTTTCGTTTTCTCGACATTGGATGACAGCATGTCCGTATTTTCGTTCATTTTATTCAAAGCTGCCTCGTTTGTTGCCGTCACATCCTTCAAGTTGCTCGTAATCTTTTCTGCAGAGCGGTTTGACGATTCAGCGAGTTTTCTGATTTCGTCAGCCACGACAGAGAATCCTTTCCCCGCCTCCCCGGCCCTGGCTGCTTCTATGGACGCATTGAGTGCGAGGAGATTGGTCTGTTCACTGATCTGAATAATCTCATTGGAGAAGGTGTTCGTCTCCTGAATCTTCCCTGACAGTTCATGAAACAATGCACTGAGTTGTGATACATGACGGCGAAAGGTCTCCATTTGATCGGTCAATTCAAGTGATTCGTCTTTTCCCTGATTGGCACTGCTCTTCATCTGATCAAATTCGCGCTTCAGGCTGTCACTGCGCGTCATGACCTCACCCATCTTTTCCCTTGTTTCTCTCGCATGTTCCGAGATTGAAGTTATTTTCTCCGTTTGTTCCATACTGCCAGTTGTCACATCATTCACTGCATCTGTCATTTCCGACTGCGATTGAATATTTTCCTGAATCCGTTCGCTGATCGAGATAAACTGGAGGCCCATCCGGTTGACTTTTTCCTGAAAACGGACTTGGCGTTTTTCTTT
This sequence comes from [Bacillus] selenitireducens MLS10, assembly GCF_000093085.1. GTDB lineage: Bacteria > Bacillota > Bacilli > Bacillales > Salisediminibacteriaceae > Salisediminibacterium > Salisediminibacterium selenitireducens. The sequence continues at coordinate 2,800,011 of NC_014219.1, forward strand.
CACCTGTTGATCTTCTTCAGCCTGCTCAAGAAACCGGATCAGTTCCGCAAACTGTTTGTTGTTTAAATGGATCAGCACATAGGCGAGGAGTGCAATCAGAAAATAAAGAAGCAAAACGGACGGAAAATATTCTGCGAGCACTTCCTGATACATCGTCGTCTCAAACGTATTCAGACCAATGCCAATCCCCCCGAGCAGAAAACCGATCAGGAAAAGTGATCTGTACATATGAACCGTCGCAAGAATCAGTAAAAAGAAAAACATGATCGTGACTTCGAGACCGCCTCCTGTCACATAAATCACCGTGTAAGCAAACAGGGCCGTTGATAAAATCAAAAGATAAGGAAACCACCCCTCTTTGTTTACTGCAAATTTCAGGATCACGAACAGAGCTGTCACAATCAGGAGCTGGATCCCGTATAACCAGGCTTTAACTGCATCTTCCACAACGATATTCAGCACCAGTCCACTCGCAAGTGAAATCGCAAGTGCCGTGATCGTCAACACATTTTTCTTCTGTAAATCGCTAAGCATCATATCCTGCACACTGTTCATTTCCAATCCCCCCTGTACGTTGTTAACACGCAATACCTATGTCCCTTTCTGCTCGATTGAACAGACATAACTCAACGGCCACCCCCCCAAACAATAAATCATTGTTCATTTTACACGAATCTGATAAATGATCCTATACTTGGTGACTTTTACATAAATACGATTACACAAAACCCATTTATTTCTATACACTCTTGAATGATCTTGCGATTATTTCCCGGGGAATGTAAAACGTCCTTCAGAAGGATTGCACCGGGCGTTAAAGCGGACTATACTGAAGGGCGAACGCAATGCGAATGGGAGAGAACGCACATTGAAAAAACGTTTTGTCATCAGTTCAGGTATGACCATCTTGCTGTTTATTATCTTCTTGACAGGCGCCTTGTTCCTGATCGCCTCTTTTGAACCGACTCCTGACGAAGAGATCTCAGAGGAACCGGTAAGGCGCATTGCTCCTCATGAAATACCTGAAGCATTTATTCCTGTTTATCAGGATGCGGAAGAAGCATACGGTGTTCCCTGGCGTCTCCTTGCTGCCGTTCACCGCGTCGAAACCATTTTCTCCACGATGGATCCTTTAATCAGTCCTGCCGGAGCAGAAGGCCATCTTCAATTCATGCCCTGCACCTGGACAGGCTGGTCTCATCCGACCTGTGGCGAGCTGGGACTCGGTGAGATCACCGACGACGAAAAAACCGATCCGTCTGCAATCAGCCGCTATGGCGGATACGGTGTGGATGCCACGGATAACGGTGTAGCAGACCCCTTTGACCTTCACGATGCCATTTTCAGTGCAGCAAACTATCTGGCCATTGCCGGAGCTGCAGAGGGCAGGCTTGAAGAGGCCGTGTTTGATTACAACCGGGCTGACTGGTATGTCAGTGAAGTCCTCCACTTCTATTCGATATACAACCAAGGGTATAACATCATTGACCTTGAAGAAGAAGGGATCGACACCCAACATACCCCCTGACCCTTAAAAGTGATCCTGTGATACTCCGCAGAAAAGGTACCCTTACGGGTATCTTTTCTTCTGTTGAGAAAGAGTTTCTTCATATGAATTCCCATTTCGAAAAAGAAAAAAGGACATCATTTCCCCTTGTATCAGTCCCCAAAGGATCTTCCCATCAAATTTCAGCATCCCACAAACCCTTATCAATCAAGACTTTTTCAAGTTTTCAATGGTACCAAACGTAACTGTATTAAAAAATTTGTAAAACCTGTTGACATACCAATCGGGGTATATTATACTTCACTTATACCCAATGGGGTATAAAACATTTACTTGGAGGGTTTACACATGAAAGATATGGCTCTTAACGGAACTGAACGTTTTGAAGATCAGGCACAACAAGAAGAATCAACGGAGACTGCCTACTCATACGGTACTAGCGTACCGAAAATATTTGGACTCTTTACTGCAGTTGCAGCAATCGGCTGGGCTGTCAGCGTATTTTTAACCGGCATTCACTTTTGGGCACTGCCACTTCCGGCATCCTTTGATCCGACCGGTACACCATGGCAGGTTATGACCAGTGAATATGCCTACATCATGGGCATTCCCCTCGCATTGCTTGGTGCTGTTTATTACCTGACTGTATTACTGATGTCCGGTCTCTGGTTCCAGACACGTGCGCCACTGATTCTTAAACTGTTAACACCTGTTACAATTATCGGTGTAATGTCATCTGCCGTATTTGTTTATCTGCAACTGTTTGTCATCGAAGCAATCTGTCCGTTCTGTATGGTATCTGCCGCATCAACTACCGTTCTTTTACTTCTTGAATATATTATGATTAAGAAAAGCAGCCTGCCATCTTTAACAAAACTCATTCCGACTGCAAAGACGACGTTTAATAAGAAGGGTGTTACGTGGATGGGTCTGATGTTTGTTGCAGCTGCCCTCCCGATCCTTGTGTTCTGGATCACGACTATCATGCCATTTCCGGGAAGCTGATCAACCATTCTTCATCTGTAAGATCAAAACGCCTGAGCCGATGAGCGGCTCAGGCGTTTTTTGTTTTAAACACACCCAACAAACATTCACAATCGGATTGTTAAATTCTTTTACAACTTTATTGTATAAAAATAATTATTGCAATATTTTAAATCTTGTATCCTTAGTCAAACCTCATGATCACACACCTTTAAACGCTGTTATAACAAGGTTTCATCACAACCCCAGAAATCGGAACATTCATTTAACTGATATTTTTCTGATATTTCTTCTTGCTTTACATTTCAGATTATGTATAATAATTCATAACAACAAACAAATTAAAGGGGCGATTTTCACATGAAGAAATTGGCTGGATTAACGATTGGTTCTGGATTACTCATGCTTGCAGCTTGCGGAGACGACAGTGACATGCCGACGTATACCGTGGCGACTGACTCAAGCTATGTGCCGTTTGAGTTCCTGGATACCGAGACCGGTGAAATGGTCGGTTTTGACATTGACCTCATCAACGAGATTGCCGATCGCGTCGGTTTTGAGATTGATCTCGAAGTTGTGGAATTCGACGGGATTGTTTCCGGAATGGGAACCGGCCGATACGACATCGGGATTGCAGGAATGACGATTACTGAAGAACGCGCCGAGAACTTTGATTTCTCTGATCCTTACTATGATGCGGGTCTGATCCTGGCCGTCAGGGCAGACGATGATGAGATTCAATCCATCGATGACGTGGATGGACGCCCTGTTGCAACACGCGCAGCGACGACCAGTGAGACCTATCTGATGGAGAACACAGACGCAGAAGTCCGCACCTTCCCTGAGATTGTCAATGCCTATCAGGATCTTGTCGCGGGCCGTGTTGATGCGGTGATCTATGACGTGCCAAACGTTCTTTACTACATTGACAATGAGGCCATCGGAGAAATGAGGGCTGTCGGCGATACATTGACCGGTGAACAGTACGGCATTGCCTTCCCTCAAGGTTCCGAACTGGTGGATGAGGTCAACGCTGCTTTGGCAGAGATGATGGAAGATGGAACATACGGAGACATTTACGAAGAATGGTTCGGTGAGCGTCCGGAGTAAATCATCCGCCTGAAAGAATGAACCGATAAGGACCAGCGCAACCAATCCCTTTGGCGAACGCTGGTCCTTTTCTCCCTCGCATTGGGAAGTGAATTTTAGGAGGCTGAATCATGTTTGAAAACATCGTGGAATTATTTACAAGTGAACACTACAGTAACGCCCTTCCGTTTATTTGGAGAGGTTTGCAGCTTACCCTGCTCGTCACATTAACGGGCGTGTTTTTCGGCTTTATTATCGGAAGCCTGGTGGGACTTGCCCGCCTGTCAAAGAGCAAGATTCTCTATGCGATCGCGACGGTCTATATCGAAACGATCCGGGGTACCCCGATCCTTGTTCAGGCATTATTTCTTTACTTTGCTGTTTCCGACGTGTTTAACATTAACTTTAACGCCGTCACAGCCGGTATAATTGCCATTGCCATCAACGCAGGGGCCTATATTGCCGAGATTGTCCGCGGTGGCGTCGAGTCCATTGACAAAGGCCAATTTGAAGCAGGCCGGTCGATGGGGATGAACGGTACGCAGACGATGCGTTACATCATCTGGCCTCAGGCATTTAAAAGGATGATCCCGCCTCTCGGCAACCAGTTCATCATCAGCTTGAAAGATACGTCGATTTTTGCCATTATATCATTAAACGAAGTCACCTATCTGATGCGGCAGTACGTCAGTTCAACAGGTGATCCATTCGTCCCTTACATCATGCTCAGTATGGCGTATCTCGTCATTACGATCCCATCCATGCTGATCCTGAGACGAATTGAAAGGAGATTGGATGTCTGATGATCAAAGTTACCGATCTACACAAGTCCTTTGGAAAAAATGAAGTATTAAAAGGCATCAATGCCGAGGTCGCCGCACAGGAAGTTGTCTGCGTCATCGGACCTTCAGGTTCCGGAAAGAGCACCTTCCTCCGCTGTTTGAATATGCTTGAGGAGATTACATCAGGAGATGTGCAGATTACCGGTGAGAGCCTGACCGACCCGAAAGTGGATATTAACAAACTCCGCTCAAAAGTGGGCATGGTATTTCAGCATTTCAACCTGTTCCCTCATATGACTGTATTGAGAAATGTTACGCTCGGTCCGACCATTGTCAAACAGGAGTCAGCGGAAGTCGCTAAAGAGAAAGCCCTGCAACTCCTTGAAAAAGTCGGTCTGTCTGATAAAGCCGACGATTATCCCGGCAGCCTCTCCGGCGGTCAGAAGCAGCGCGTGGCGATTGCCCGGGCACTGGCCATGAATCCGGAGGTCATGCTCTTCGATGAACCGACGTCCGCCCTTGACCCTGAACTCGTCGGGGATGTCCTGAATGTCATGAAAGACCTTGCAAAAGAAGGCATGACCATGGTCGTTGTCACCCACGAAATGGGCTTTGCTAGAGAAATGGGTGACCGGGTCATTTTCATGGATGAAGGGGTCATTATGGAAGAAGGCGACCCTGAACAGATTTTCGACAACCCGGAACATCCGAGAACTCAATCGTTTTTAAGTAAACTGTTGTAACCCTTGATAACAGTACGTATGCAGAATCTTTTCAAGTGTTTTCAATTGAGCCCACAATTATCAAAAACGTGTCCCCTTCCTTATCAACAAGGCAGGGGACACGTTTTTAATCATCCGCATTTTCACTCAACAGTTTCATCAGCTGCTTTTCATTCTTCTTCGAAGTCATCATGTACAGGATGTCATTTTCTTTTAACGCCGTTTCCCCTGAAGGGGTGATGAGATCCTCATCCCGAATAATGGCATTGACTAAAACACCTTTTGGGAAGTCTATTTCCATCAATGTCTTTCCTTCCACTAACGTATTCTTCTTCACCTGGTATTCCACCATTTCGACATTGGTTTTTCCAACTGAAATCAGTTCAAACGTATGGAAAGGAACCGTTTTTTCAGGGCCTGTAAGACCAAGCGATGAACGTGATAAACGCAGTACCTGTTTAACTGCTCTTTGAATGAACCTTTGCCGGCTGAAGCTTGTTCACCGCTTCATGCAACACCCAGATCTGCGAGGTGTTAAACGGGTGGTCCTGAGGCAGTTTATGGGCATGATCTTTCGGAAGATCAAGCCAGACGTAGACGACATCCGAAACTTCCTCCTGATGAAGCACCTGCCCCTGTCTCACGGTCTCCCAGAGACCCGGTTGTTCAAAGTAGTCATCCCAAGGATAGATAACCTGCTGGTAATGATACTTCTTCATATCTTTCTTGAGAATCATATACCTGGATGCGTCAGAATTCTCGAAGAAGCGCCATTCGTTCAAAAGTTCATCATCAAACAGCTCCGGTGTTGCCGGGAACGGGTAATAGCACTGCAGGGGAAACGGTTTCTGGCTGTGCACATACGTCGCATTCAGCCACGCTTTCTTCTCCTCAAGATCAAAAATCTCGTTCCACACGGTACCTGACTCCCCAAGCCCTGTCACATCAGACGCAATGGCCGCGTGCTGCGGCAAGATCGGGTAAGCATTAATTTTCTCCAGGACACGCATGGCGGGTCCGTTGTATTCCTCTGTGTTCGCCCCAATCCATTTCACGGAAGGATCCTTCTTCGCAAGCTCAAGAACACGGATCAGAACGTCGGTACCGACATTCTTTCCTCTGACATACTGACTCGTCCTGAGCCGGCCGAGCATGGCATACTGGCCGGCAAACAGGGTGTAGCCCGCAGTTGCGATCAAATCGTCTCCCTCGAAGAGACCGAACAATTTGTTATTCTGTGATGATATCCGCTCATAAAAGCGGGCGATATAGTCATCCTCAATCCCTGTCGGCATCGACTTGTATACGTTAAGATCCTCCACGTGCAGCTGCCTCATCCACCGTTTCATCGTCAACACATCCTTCATTCAAAATTCCAACTTCTATTATAATGCGGTTCAGATGAAATTTCACGCGGGACCTCTTATCATAGGTCGAAATCGTTTTAGATAATTGATACGATAAACAGTACTTTTTCTCCTTTATTCCTGATTATAACCCGAATTTATCCATAATCACTTTGACATAACAGCGCTTTCGTCATATAATTAACGAAACCGATTTCGTTATATTCTTTTACATGGAGGTTGTTTCAATGCTACATAAATTTCAAAGTCTTACCTGGAAATATGCATCCGTCTTTCTCATTACCGTCCTGTTATTCCTCCTCTCTTCCTTTGCCGTTCACCTGCTTTTGAGTGATACGGAAGCGGAAGTCACTTCATTAAACGAAACAGGAGATCATATTCAGGTCCTCTCTGAAATGGAACTGTTGACGCAGGAGCAGTATTTAATGCTGAGTCAGTTTATGGTAAACCCATTGAGTTCCACGCCCCGTCTTTTTGAAGACACAAACGACGACTTCCAATCATTGGCAACTCTCATCGAAGATCAGCTTGATATCGAAGAAGCAGCGCTCCTTCTCGAGACAGCCGTCACTCATCAGGAAGAGATTGTCTTCGCTTTCCGGAATTATGCCGATATGTCCGCTGATCAGCAGACAGAACGGACACACCAGCGTATTCTTGAAGACGCCGGATCCGCCTATCAGACGAGCGCTTTTGCCTTTGGAGAGCTGCGTAACATTCTGAACACAGAAGCCGATCAGGCCGCCGAGTCCGCATCCGCAAGTTTTGCCCGGACCACTCAGCTCCTCTTTGTCAGTATCGCCATATCCATCACAGTCGGGATATTGATCCTGCTTGTCGTGAACCGTAAAACACAGAAAGAATTAAAAGGAATTCTTCATTTCAGTGAACGGATCGCAAAAGGAGATCTGACAGGCAAGCCGCTGTCTCTTAAGGGCGACGGGGAATTTGCCAAAATCGCCACCTCTTTGAATCTCATGAAGGACAGCCTCGATACAATCCTTGATGATCTGTCGGTTGTCTCCACAAGCATCACCGGAAAGAGCGGAGAACTCGATGAGACTGCGCATTTTCTCGATAATGAAAGCAAAGTCGTGTCAGACCGGCTCCATGAGCTGATCGCAACTGTGGAAGAACAATCCGCTTCGTTGACAGAAATTGCCGAGACGAACAACGGTTTTAACCAACGTATCCGGGATATTGAAGGCGCCAGTGAAGAGATGAAAGCCTCTTCCGACCATGTATCCGAAAGTACGAGAGGCGGAATATCACTGATGAGAGAATCCGTCTCACGGATGGAAGTGATCAGCCATGACGTCGATCAGTCCACCTCCAAAGTGGATGCCCTCATGAAACAGGCAGATAACATGATGACTTTTACCGCCACCATTAACAAAATTGCCGAGAAGACGAATCTGCTTGCACTGAATGCGTCCATTGAGGCAGCCAGAGCCGGAGAGTACGGCAAAGGGTTCGCGGTCGTCGCAGAAGAGATCCGCATCCTGTCTTCTGATGTCAACACGACGATCGGGGAGATGAATCAGCTCATCGAAGACTTTCAATCCGAAGCTCTCGCCATCGCCCAGGAACTGAAGGATTCGAGTCAGAACACACATGAAGAGCAGCAACAGATGGAGACCAATATCGCACAGCTCGGGGAGATCGAAGACCTGATGAAGGACCTCGTCGCAAAAATTGATCAGTCCACGTCAAGCCTCTCGACAATGGCGAAAGAAAGCGCCGAGATCAATCAGTCTCTTGAAGAACTGACCACACTGTCATCGAAAACCAATGACTACATCGATGAAGCGAGTGAATCTGTCTCGGATCAGAACCACATGATCAATCGGATGAATGATCATACCGGTAATCTGAATGAAAACGCCGCATCCTTAAAAGAAACCATGAATCGTTTTCGTGTGCAGACCGACGGGGAACCGGAAGCTGAAGTCACTCAAAAGACGCCTGCAAAGGCGACAAAACGCAAAATGGCAATGCCGAAATGGCTGAAGCGTCTGAAACGGTCCGCCTGATCTTGTAACGAAATAGAGGAAATCCCGTCTGTACAGACAGAACGTTTTACAGAAAGGCGGGGTTCCATTGTTCAAAATACTACTTACGTCAATTGTTATGGTATCTGTCCTGTTTCTGCGTCCGGATACGGCCGCTGCGGAAGAAGACTTTGAAGATGGCGTAGACCCTAACCATACCGACGTCAGAGAAGCGATTCAGGCGTACGTGGACGAGGAGCTCTCTGACAGCTTTGCAAGCATGTACATCGACCGCGACGAGCGTGAACTCGGCGTGCTTGTTTTTCAGTTCACCGAGATGCCTGATGATTCGCATATTGACGCGATGCATGCTCTGACAGACGATGATGCGGTTCTCGATATCCGGGAAGTCGATATGACAGAACAGGAGCTTCAATCCATTCAGTCAGACATTGATGCAGACGGCTTTTCCCGCGATGGCTTTTCGATCACGCATACGGCAACGATGATTCAGAACGGGACTGTCGAAGTCGGGATTAACCCTTATACAGACGAACATGCGGATGCTCTTTACGATCAGTATGACGCTGACACCATTACCATTGTCGAAGGACAGGAAGCGACCGTTGACAGCGGTGAACCGGATGTCGACGAACATGCGGTGCAAGAAGAGCGACACGATCTGTTTCAACGCATCCTCGACTGGTTTCGCAATTTGTTCTGATCAATGAATGATCAACACGCACAAATCCCCTGCAGCCGATGACCGGATGCAGGGGATTCTTTTGTTTGGCATGGGATGATCATTCCACAGAGAACTGCTTAACGAGTTTATCGAGTTCTTCACCGGAAAGCTGAAGGTTCTCGGCGGATTCTGCAATCGTGCGGATCGCACGGATCTGTTCTTCACTTGAAGCATTGACCTCTTCAGAGGCTGCCGCACTCTCTTCAAGAATCGCAGCGATATGGCTGACCGCTTCAACGACCTGGCTTTTGTAGCCGTCGATGCCTTCGATATCTTTCGCCATGTTGCGGATTGCCTCTGCCATCCGCTCATTTTCTGAAGAAATGGATCCGAATGCCTGTATCGTATCCTCCGATACTTTTAACTGTTCATCAGACGTCTCTCTCGACGTTACGATCCAGTTCTCCACTTCCTTTGTATCTGCCTGCAGCTTCGTGATCGAGTCACTGATGTTCTGCGCCGATGATGAGGACTCTTCGGCAAGCTTTCGGACTTCATCAGCCACAACGGCGAAACCTTTTCCATGTTCACCGGCCCGGGCTGCTTCAATCGACGCATTCAAAGCAAGGAGATTCGTCTGTTCGGAAATCGAACTGATGGTTCCGGTGATGCTGCCGATCTGTTCCATCTGACCCGCGAGATTCCGGATGACCTCTTCCACCGACTGAACCATCTCCGCAGATCGTGCGGACTTTTCCTTCAATTGCCCCATTTGCTGCATTCCGGACTCATTGAGCTCCTGAACCGTCTCAGAATACTGACTGAGCTGATTGGTCTGATCCACAAGGCCAGTCAGTTCTTCGGCCAGTGAGAGTGTGGCGGCATTCGTCTGTTCTGCGTGTCCGGCAGCTTCGTTTGTTCCTTTCGCCATCTCATCGATGGATCGGCTAATTTCTTCACCTGTTGCGGTCGTCTCCTCAGATACCGCACTCAGCTGCTCGGACGCTTCAGACACGGTATGGACGGATGACCGGACCGATTTGACCACGTCACGGAGACTGGTCACCATGTCGTTGAAATTCACCGTCAACTGCCCGATCTCATCATTCGTTCGCGGTTCGATATGAACAGCCAGATTTCCGGATGCCACTTCGCCCACCTGTTCACTTAACAGCTTCACAGGCGTCGTCAGTTTCTTCGAGAAGACCGTTGCTGAAACGAGGAACAATGAAATAATCACAATGGACAGAATCGCCATCTGGATCAAAAGGCCGTTCAGTGTCGCATAGGCCTCACTGTCAGGAATCACAAGTCCCAGGGTCCAGTCCATCCTCGGCAAGTGCTCATAATAGACCGACACCTCATCACCTTCATACGTCATCCGCGTCACACCGGATGAGGAATCACTCAGAACGGCGGAGAGTCCACTGAAATCCTCGTCCTCCGACAGCCTCAAATCAAGACTGTTGGCAACATGCGGATGCACGAGAAATTCTTCATCCGGTCCAATCAGCATTCCCGCTCCGTCATAGCCCGTATCGATGGTACGAACCATCTCCTGAAGCTGACCGATATCGATATCACTCGAAATCACACCCATAGCCTGACCCGATGCATCTGTCATCGGCACGCTTGTCGTAATGAGCGTCGTATCGAGCCCTTCGTCAAAGTACGGCTCGGTCCAGACCACTTCTCCTGACTCAAGTCCCGCCAGATACCACTCCTGTGAATGAAAATCATAGGCAGGATCCTCATATTCATCCGTAAAGAAAACCTCTTCTCCGTCTTTATACCCGTAAGGCCCGACGTATTCCGATTCACCGTCATACATAAATGGTTCAAACCAGACCCCCATGCCGAACGTTTCATCATTTAACCGTAGCATGTCTTCGATCAGGGTCTCCATATCCCCTCTGTCAAGAACCGGACCCACGTTTGCCGACACACTGCCTAAGGACTCACCCAAGAGCTGATGACTGTTCAGCCTCGCGTCCATTTCATTGATGATTTCATTGGACAAGTGTCCCATTTTACCTTCAATCTGATTTTCGAGTTCTGCTTTTGCGAACGTATAATTGAAATAAGACAACGTCACGATCGCCACAACGACCAGTGCGACGAAAATCATAATTTTTGTCTGTATGCTTCCTGCTTTTTTCAAGGGGATTCCTCCTAAAGTCGATTTCATCTGCGTTCTTATTATCGACATCTTTCGACATTTTTTCAAGAGGGTTTATACAACATTTACAATTTATTTATCTTTTTTCTCATGCTCCTGTGCAAATCCCATAAAAAACGTTCAGGACCATGGACAGAGGCATGGTCCTGAACGTTTATCATCACTAGGCAAGAAGACTCCATCTGATTCGCGATACGGGCGAAGCCCAGCGATTCAGGTGGAGATGAATTGCCATCAGTCTTACGACTGATAGGTTTTTTAAAAGAAAGAACAAGCGTTCGGAATTATATCTAGCTTCTATTTTTGTTGAATGGTATATTAAGTGGTATAGAAGTAAAAAATTAAAAACAATCCATTCGAGGTCGGCAAAGGAGGTGACACAAATGGCTAGGAAAAAACCGGTTAAAGTGTTACGCAGGAAAAAGAAAACAGCCAATATGCAACGGTTCACCCAAAAACAGAACATTGGTCGCAGTACCCTTGGTGCTAGAGAGTTTCGACTTCTGCAACGCATGTCTCATAGTTCCAAGGCTTTGCGAAATGTAGGCTTATATACGATTAAACAAAAGTATTTAAACGAAAACAAAATGGCAACAACAAAAGAAATAGACAGCGCAATGAAGGCCGATATGAACTATTGGGGCATTCAATCCAACTCCGTACAAGCGGTTCGAAGAACCTTGCTCAGCGATGTAAAGAGCTTCTTCGAAGCGTTAAAGAAGTGGAAAGAAAACCCTGTAGGCTTCACAGGTCGTCCGAAATTTCCAAATTATTCTCTTTCCACGGCTAAACGCGTCATCGAAATCTATCAAGTCCCCAAAGTGGATAAGGATGGATATTGGACCATTCCAATGAACGCTGATTTCAGGAAACGTTTTGGCCCCTTGAAGTTGCGAATGCCGAAGAATTTGATGGATAAAAAGATTCCTTACATTGAAATCGTACCAAAGCAAAACGGTCGGTTCTTTGAGGCTCACTATGTATATGAAGTTCCAGTGTCTCAAATGAAGAAACAAAAAACGACAACAAAAGCTTTGAGTTGCGATTTAGGTGTAGATTATCTTCTCAGTTGTGCAACAAATCAAGGAGACGCCTTTTTGGTTAACGGAAAGAGGTTAAAATCCATCAACCAGTACTTCAACAAAAAGATAAGTCAATTAAAACAAAAAAACATCGGAAACGGCTTGTCGAAACGCATCGTGACGAATCAAATGGCTTCCCTTTGGCGTAAACGAAATCTCCAAATAGACGGCTATCTTTCACAAACCGTAGGTTTGTTGTTCAAACAAATAAAACGACTGAACGTCGATACTGTGGTAATCGGTTATAATGCCGGTTGGAAGCAAGAATCAGGTTTGGGGAAGAAAACCAATCAAGAGTTCGTACAAATTCCTTTCCACAGATTGATTTCGGCTATCGAGAATAAGTGTCTCAAGGAAGGCATCCGTTTCGTTAAGCAAGAGGAAAGTTACACGTCTAAATCCAGTTTTCTGGATAATGACGATATTCCGGTTTGGATAAAAGGCGACGACACAAGATATTCCTTTAGCGGGAAACGCCTATATCGGGGCTTCTATCGCTGCGAAAACGGACAATGCATCCACGCCGACATTAATGCAGCATTAAATATCCTTCGGAAATCTCAAGTAGTCGAATGGGATGAAAAAACACAAATAAAAACGCCCATGATCATGGACGTTCAAAAACGTAAAGCTGTTGCTTAGCGCATAGCCTAGTGGGTGCGTCAATCATCCAAGTGTACTCAACTTTCGTTGGGGCTTGTAGCACACGCCAGCTATATGCTAAGTGGTGGCTTCTTCCGTAAGGAAGAACTGCTCTTCTTCGGAAGGGTGGTGCAAGTGGGAAAGCGATAGTACGTCGCCAGTACCAACCAAAAACAGTGATTTGAGAAGAACCATGCAGAGCGTCAATCTTTGCAAGAAAAGACCTGCATGGCTATCTCAAGCCCCCACTGAAACGTTGTACGTCAGTGGGGGTTCGTTGACGTGCGTTCCTGACTCATTTTCAGAATCCGCCTTAACATATCTTCCGGCAAATCAAACAGATCATCCTCTGCTGATTCCGCAGGCGGATCCTGTTTTCGGAGCTCCAGATGAATCCGTTCCATTTTTTTATCAAGGGCCGTCACCGCATCCGCCGCACTGCTCAGTTCATCGATCAGCTCCTGAGGGGCATCTTTCTCATATTTATAGTAGATTTTATGTTCGAGACTCGCCCAGAAATCCATCGCGATCGTCCGGATCTGCAGCTCCACATAGGGATATTCCACCCGATCCGACATAAATACCGGTACACGGACAATCAGGTGCAGACTCTGATAGCCGTTCGGTTTCGGATGTTTAATATAATCCTTCTCGTCAATCAGCTCAATATCCTGTTGACTCAGGAGCATGTGCCGGATTTCATAAATATCCGAGCGGAATGAGCACGTGATGCGTATCCCTGCAATATCACGTATGGCTTCTTTTATATCGGCTGTTTTAAAACCGAGATCTTTTCGCTGCGCCTTCTGTATGATACTTTCGGGTGTCTTAATCCTGGACTTCGTATGCTCGATCGGGTTGTAATCGTGGGCAATATGAAACTCTTCTTTCAGGATATCCACCTTCGTCATCATTTCCTCAAGTGCAAACCGGTACGTCATCAGAAACTTCGTCATCTTTTTCCTCACGGCCTGCAGTTCTTTCAGTTCAATCGCCGGCACATCTGTCATTATCGTCAGTCCCTTCGTCTCATCAATCTCGTCCTCTATCATACGGATTTGGGGCTGATCAGGATTCACACGCTGACCAGGAGTACGTAGATCATCAGCATCAGCATCACCAGAGCCACGGCGATACCGGCAATGAGAACTGCCGGACCTGACGCTTTAAACTGCTGGGCGTTGATCGTGCGCCGATTCCTGAAAAACAGCACGGTTCCAATGACTAAAACCGTCATTCCCGCGAAGAAGGACAGCACACTGAAGGCAGCCGCAAGCGTTCGCGTAAGCGGAGTTCCGAGATCCGTCGCCAGTTCAATGCCGAAAATCAGAAAGCCGATCCCCTTCATCGCAAGTGCCGTTCTTAACCAGGCAAGAAACGTGCGCTCATTGGCAAGATGCTGCTGAATATACATTGAGTCAACGGTGCTTCCCATCATGATCACCTCAATAAGGATTCTTCAGCCTCTATTTTACCATGCGGAAAGGATTCCGTTGAGACAAAGTCTGCACATTTAAAGAACGAGACTCATGAATAACGGGATTCCGATGATCAAATTGAACGGGAACGTGACAGCCAGAGCAACGGTTAAGTAAAACGATGACTTGGCTTCAGGAACCGATGCCTGAAGCATCGCAGGTGCCGCGATGTATGACCCGCTCGCCGCAAGCGTCATAAACAGCACGGTTCCGCCAGGTGTCAGACCGGCTATGGATGCGGCCAAATAGCCGACCATACCGCCTATCAGCGGAAAAAGCACCCCGACTGCAATCAGACGCCAGCCGTATTCCTTCAGCACATGCAGCTGATTTCCGACTTTAAGACCCAGTCCAAGCAGGAACAACAACAGTACGCCAGGGAATAAATCAATGAAAAACGGCTCAAGGACAGCCGGATCCGGGGCGGCAAATCCAGCGACCAGACCCGCAAGCAACAACAGAATGCTCTTGGACATCAGGCTTTCCATCATGACGTTCCCAACGCCGGCTCCCTCACTCGGCACAATCCCGAACACCGGTGACTTCACGGACTGATAAATCAGCAGCGCTACAACGAGACCCGGAATCTCAAGAAGAACGACGAGCCCCGTCATATAAGGTTCAAAAAACACCCCCATCTGTGTCAACTGAGCCGTAGCCGCTGCATACGTCACAAGGGACACAGAGCCGAATACGGCTGCAAGACTGACCGAATCGGTGAATGAAAACCGAAACAGCCTTGCAAGCAAGAAACCAAAAACCGGCAGTACAAGACCGATGACGAGTGCACCAACCAGGGCACTCGACATATCGGTGAAGGGGACGCCTGCAATGCCGATTCCCCCTTTGATGCCAATGGCAAGGAGTAAATACATGTTCAGTCCCATAGACAGCCCATCTGGGAACTGAAGATTCGATTTGCCGATGGCGGCAAGAATACCCACGATGAATAAAATAATAGCCGGGTTTGTCATGATATACAGTATGCTATCCACATTTCCCATCTCCTTTTTTCCTCATATCAGGCTCAGGCGTCCTGCCACAGTACCTGCAGAAGTCGCGGTTTTTCGCCAAGCCTTTATGATAACCGCCTCTGTTGCATATATACGGCCACCATTTGACGAAGATAACCGTTTAAATCGCATAAAAAAGCGCACACTCAAAAAGAGTGTGCGCCTGCATGCGTTCTGTTCTGCCTCATCTGAAGCAGCTCATCCGCCGTCAATCGCCCGAATCAAGGAATCTTTATACGACCCCAGCAAAGGATCGTTTGAGGAACGGTCTCCTCAAGATGAGGCTCCCGACTCCTTTTTTGATGATTTGCTGTTTTCGCTATTTATTATTATGCATAGGATTGCATGACATGTCAATCCTTTTGTGCATGATCCCATGGATCGGACAACTTAAAAACAATGACCCGTTCGCCGGTTTTCGTGCTGATATCCGTATGAATGGATACGAGTGATGTCTGCAGTATCTCATAAACCATCTGCTCAAGATCATGCCTGCCTGATTCAACCAGGTCGTTCCTGAATTTCTTTGTCTGCTCTCTTCCTGAGCGGTCCTTTGACAGTTCCATTTCCGCCTTGGTCAGGATTCCATCAAGCGTGACAATCGCCATGTCCCGGATCAGGTCACATTTACAAGAGACGGACCCACGCCCGAGGTAGTCTTTTTCCCATTGGGTGATCTTCGTGCTCAATGCCAACTCCAGTTGCCCTCTCGTAGCTTTCAACAGGTTTCGCTCCTCTCCATTCACAATCATAATGAGCATAGCTGAATCCTGAAAAAAGAGCAACACTGCTTGGCCGTATGCTGTCTCAGGAAGACATCCTGATCTGTTCAGCGACATATTCCGCAATGGCCGGAGCTGCTGTGACACCTGGCGAATCGATCCCCGCCACATGGAAGAACTGCGGATGTTCACGGGACGGCTTAATATAGAAATCGTCGCTTTCTTTCAAGGAGGATCGAATCCCCGTATAATGCCTGAAGACACGATGATAAGGGACATTCGTCATCATCCGTTCAATCTCCTGCCTGATCAACGCTTCATCCTCATCACGCATACATGCTTCGTCTTTGGAGGTGATTTCAACGGCAGTCGGCCCGAGTCTAGTCGTTCCGTCCGGCTGCGGGATCACCAGAATGCCTTTCGTTTCAAGGGTCGGGATCGGGTACAGGATGTGACTGGCCCAGCCGGCTGCGTCCTGATCGAGAACGAGATAATCACCCTTTACAAACCGGTTCTCGTAAGTTACCTGTTCTTCGATCAAACCTGCAATTCCTGCAGCCCCGATTCCCGCTGCATTAATCACCCAACGGGTTTCGATCTTCCCGCCGCTCGCCGTATGCAGAATAAAGGATTCCGACTGCACATCGATATCCGTCACTTCTGTTCCTGTGTAAATCTTCGCTCCACGGCTCTTCGCTTCCTCAATCGCCCGGTTCGTGATAAAAGCTGTGTCGGCACTGATCGCTTCCGGTAAAAAGAGACCGCTTTTCACGTCTCTGTTCACATTTGGTTCCGCTTTCAAAATGGCTTTGCGTGTCATGCGCTCATAGACAGCATCACCGTCATTTTCGGCTTCTGTGATCATCGTTTCAAGCAGCGCTTCCTCGCGGTCATTCATGGCCAACAGAAGCCCGCCATCAGTAAACACCGGAATCGACCAATCGCTTGCCAGCCCCTGATACATCCGGTTTCCGCGTCTTGCCAGTCTTGCCTTGAGTGCTCCTTTTTTCGATGGCACCATCATGGGGGAATGGACAAGGGCACTGTTGTGAACCGTCTGCACCTTGGCAGGAGCTTCCTCTTTTTCAATGAGCACAACACGGTCTGACAGGACCGAGAGCTCTCTTGCAAGACACGCACCAACCACACCGCCGCCGATTATGGTGAACTGATTCATTGATTTCGCCTCCCAATCGTAGTCGTTCTACAAACCTTCAATTCCCACTGTACATACAGTGTAAACCATTCGTGAAAGATGTCACAACCATTTTGCTCACTGCATCACTTTTATATCCGCTTTACACCTGAACGGTTCGATGACATACAAAAAAACAGCGGACAAATTGCGCGTCAGCTGTTTTAGAGGCGATCAATACACTGTTTTCAAAAAAAGTCAGTCTGAGTTACCGATCCGTTCCCATGATGAATCAAAGGATTCCTCCTCCAAATCGATCTTCTGGCTGTATTGATACGTCGATGGCCACGAGCAGAATAACGATGACTTCTGAAACATCATTTTCGTAAAGATCGAATCCGTCACAGGCTGCCATCCGTCCGGGATAAGGGTGATGTCAACACGACTCCCGGTTCGCTTTACGGTAAACCGTCCTCCGATTGTACCCAGCCCTTGTTCAGCATCGATACGGAAGATGCCTTCGTACAATGTCTGATCGTCAAGGTTCAACACATCCGGAAACCCTTCCGGAAAGGACATCCTGAACGAATGAGGTTCATGAACGGCTTCCACGCTCAAAAGCTCGCGGTTCTCATTGAAGCGGTAGAGAGTCTTCTCTTCAGTCACGGTTCCGTCGTGAGTCGGCCTCCGAAATCGCAGGTCACCCGCTTTCGCTTTCAACAACTCGATGATCTGACAATCGTTGCTGTAACGCATGTAGTAGCGCCATTGAGCGTCTTTTGGCACAGGTGCCGGAAAGGGGTCAAGCCGCATGTCTTTCTCCCCGATCCGGATCTCAACGTCCGTCCCCCGTTTTCGGACGAAATCAAATCCGTACAGAAAAAAGACCGGCAGGTAGCGCGGGTGTTCTGAAGACGAACCGACAGGTGCCAACAAATCGATCCCTGTCGTAGAGCGCTTTGTCCGTTCAGTTACCTTCGCTTTGACCTGTCGCCCGTATTTATCCATGAACGCGAAACTCAGTGCAAGTCCTGTCTCCGTCTGTGTCATGCTCATGTCACGAATCTCCGTCACGACCCGCTCACAGAGACCTTTCCCCGTCACGGCAAAACTTGCTTCATCACATGCATCCACTTTTGGATCGTCATACACATCGACGAACCCGTCCGTGCGGTATGCCACAATGCGGTGTCCCGTCTCTCCATGAGACTGTGCAAGCCACTGCGGTTCCAACGCGACATAGTACGCATCCGGATCCTTTTCAAAATTGATCAGGGCAAGCTTTCGAAGCGCCGTATACGTCCAATCAAAAGGCAATACAACGTCCGAAACACCAGCAATAACATTGTCCATATCCTTCTCCTCCACTCTGTTTTCATCTTTTCTTATTATAGCACGATCTTGTTCACATCCTCACAATAAATCCATCCAAATGAAAAAGCCCTGAGTTTGTCTCAGGACCTCTTCAACCCGCCATTTAAACAAGCTTTTGTCTCAGCTTTGAACTGATCCAGTCAAGGAGTGAGACGACAAGGATAATCGTCAACAGGGCCATCCCCACCTCATCCCAGTTGCGGTTCATAGTCGAAAGCTGGATCATCGTGCCAATGCCCCCTGCACCGACAAGTCCCAGCACCGCCGACGAACGGATATTGATTTCGAACCGGTAAAGCGTAATCGACAAAATAACAGGAAGCACTTGAGGCAGCATCCCGTAAACGAAGACCTGAATACGGTTGGCCCCGTTGGCACGAAGCGCCTCCACGGGCCCCGGTTGTGCCGTCTCCATCGCTTCAAAGAACAGCTTGCCCATCATACCGATGGAACTGATAAAGATGGCCAGCACCCCGGCGAAAGGGGACGGCCCCACTGCTGCGACAAACAAAAGCGCGAGCATCAGATCCGGAAATGCCCTGATCCCGCCGAGACCGAGCCGGGTTACCCCGTTGATGAGACGGACCGGGACAACGTTTTCCGCTGCGACAAACGCAAACAGTAAAGCCATTCCCATGGCCATAAGCGTACCGAGGTACGCCATTGCAAGGGTTTCACCCATCCAGACAAGGGATTCACCTGCCGAAGACCAGTCTGGCCTGAACAGCTGCGGCAGAACCCGCCCCATATTCGACAGGGTCTGTTCACTGAACACCCTTGACCAGTCAATGTTCACCGAAAGAAAAGTCCAGGTATACATCGATGTCAGAACCATGATCACGAGCCACAGCCTGATCCGTTTTCGAAGCGGCACATTCCGCTTCGGTGGAAGAACCGGTTGTCTGTCATCGCTCTTCATCAGATCAGCCCCTTTCGAACCGTGAGGCTGATCCGGTCGATCACAACAACGGCCGCAAAAATCACAAGAACCACCATGAGCGCATCATCGTACCGGAAAAAACTGATGGACCGCTGCAAGAGCTGCCCGATCCCCCCTGCACCGACAAAACCAAGGACAAGAGAGGCCCGGACGTTAATCTCAAACACGTACAGGGCGTAGGACGTAAACTGAGGCAACAGCTGGGGCACGACGCCATAGGCCATCACCTGAATCAGGTTGGCCCCACTTGCCCTGACCGCCTCGACGGGCCCAGGCTGAATGGCTTCTGCGGCTTCAGAAGTGAGCTTCACAAGGATCCCCGTCGACACGATAATCAGTGCCATGACGCCGGAGAAGACACCGACACCGAACATGCCGATAAAAATCACCGCCAATAGCAGATCCGGGATCGTCCGCAGCAGGTTCATCCCCTGCTTGATCGAAACCGACAAACTGCGGGAAGGAGCAAGATTTGCTGCGCCGAACAGCGCAAGAGGCAACGCGGCAAACGCGGCGACGGTCGTCGCGATAATCGCCATCTGAACGGTCTCCAAAAGACGGGAGAACGCTTCCGGCAGATACCCCCAGTTCGGCGGAAAGAAATCCTGCATAAGCCGCCACAAATCCGGCAGTCCCTCCCACAGCTCCGCAGGAGAGGCGCCGGTAAACCCCGTCGCAAACAGATACATTAGCGTAATGACAACCAATGTGCCGGTAACCGTCCGTTTCGTTTTTGCCCCGATGAGATCCGGCACCCGGTTGACGGATTTCTGCTCAGGTGGATGCACGGCGGGCCGCTCCTTCCAGCGTATCCTCAGGACGGACAGGACGCCCATAAATCCCGGTCAGGACGTCATCGGTCACCTCAGAGACCGGACCGTCAAAGACGACTTCCCCGTCCTTCAGTCCGATCAGACGGTCTGCATACATCAGGGCCACATCCACCATATGCAGGTTGATGATCGTTGTAATCTTGTCTTCCTGATTGATCCGCCTGATGTCCCGCATCACCTGATGGACCGTTGGCGGATCAAGACTCGCCACCGGCTCATCGGCAAGGAGGATCTTCGGTTCCTGCGCGAGGGCCCTCGCAATCGCCACTCGCTGCTGCTGTCCGCCGCTCAGCTGATCGGCTCTCGTATGCACATATTCCCCCATGCCAAGGCGCTTCAAGGCTCCATAGGCAAGGGCTATATCCGATTTCGCATGAAGATTGAGGGTGCTTCGTAGGGTTGAGGCATGACCGAGCCGTCCGGCCATGACGTTTCTCAGAACCGAGGAACGGCTGACAAGATTATGCTGCTGAAAAATCATGCCGACGTTCGTCCGCAGCTCTCTCATCGCCTTCTTTGCCATCGCTGAAACGGCATGACCATCGACGGTGATCTCACCGGATGTGACCGGCACCAGTCCGTTCACCGTGCGGATCAGCGTCGACTTCCCCGCTCCGGAGAGTCCGACGATCGCAACACATTCACCTGCTTCAATCGTCGCAGACACCTTCTTCAAAGCCGGTGTCTGATTCGGATATGTCACAGATACCTCTTCAAAACGGATCATGCCCATCCCCCCTTGCTTCAACTGCCTTTACTCCAACGGATCGATTTCGTCGGAGAAATTCTCATAAGTCTGTCTGATGATGTCATACTCCTCATCAGACGCTTCCGTAATCCCGTCCCAGCGGTATACTTCTTCCATAATCGCCAGGATGTCATCATCGTCATTAAACGAGAGGAAGGCTTTTTCAATCGCTGCGACGAGCTCCGCGGAGAGCTCCGGAATGACCGAAATCGTATCGTTTGGAATCGGATCCGTGAAACTGAGCTGGCGGAGTCCGTTTTCCTCATCATACACATCCGGATAGTCATCCTCTATCCGGACGCGGGCATCTTCAAAGGTCGTTGCCACATCGGCATTGCCGTCCATGACCGACACGAGCGCATTATCATGCGTCCCTGCTTCAAGAAGGTCGCCGAAAAAAGCATCCTCACTCATCCCGAGCTCGTTACGAATCTGAGTGGCCGGAAACAAATACCCGCTCGTCGAGGCAACATCGGGAAAGGCCCAGATCGCTCCTTCAAGATCGGCAACGGTCTCATAGTCAGCATCTGCCCGCACGACAAACTGCGAACGGTAACTGTCTTCCCCGTCACGGAGGGACTTGAGGATCACCTCAATGTCGTGCCGCTCATTCGCCAGAATATAGGCAAAAGCGGGAATGAATCCGACATGCACCTGCCCGCTTCCCATCGCTTCAACGAGGGCCGAATAATTCGTCATTACCTCTCCGCGCACCGGCATCCCGAGTGCTTCAGAGAGCTGATCAGCCATCGGCTCAATTCTCGTCGTCACCTGATCTGAGTCCGTTGATGGGAAAAACCCCAGCACGAGCTCTTCCGGATCCCCGTCTGCCGTTTCATTGCCATTGTCCTCATTCGCCGCCTGACAGCCGGCGACGGTCAATAAACCCATCGCTGCCACAGTCGTCATCCATCGTTTCATGCTTCTTCCCCCTCAGGCCACATATCCTCTTTGTAGGACATGTCCCAAAATAAATATTCAAACCTCGTTGTATTTAAAAAGATCTCTTCCAAACGCTTCAGTTCCCGCTCCGGTTTACCTTCTGCGAGCTCATCCAACAGATCAATGGTCTGTCTGTTCAGCGACTGAAACTCCTCATCGGCGTAAGTACGGATCCATTCTCCGTATGGACCTTCCACGGCCCCCGGAACTCCTTCGAGTTCTTTGCCGATCTCGGCATAGCTCCACATACACGGCAACAGCGCCGCAACGAGCTCTGCGAGCCCGCCGTTATTCCCGACGTGAAGCATATAGTGCGTATAGGCGAGCGTGACAGGTGAAGGCTCCGCCTGTTCAAGCTCTTCTTCAGAAATCCCGAATTCCTTTGCGTACTCCCTGTGCAGCGCCATCTCCGAGTTCATCGTACTCTCAAGGAGCGTCGCAAACGTCTGCATCGTCTTCAGATCCGTCGCCTTGACCGTACCAATGGCAAACAGCTTGGCATACTCGATGAGGTACAGATAGTCCTGAACCATAAAGAACCGGAACTTCGTTTCTTCGAGTTCACCGCTCCCGAGACCCTTGACAAACGGGTGCTCATGATTCTGCCGCCAGACCGGCCCGAGTTTTGATCGCAATCGATCACTGAATGTCATTTGTTCATCACCCTTTCGATTTGTTCAAAATGGGATGAATACAAAAAACCACTCCCAGACTGCGTAGCAGTAAGAAGTGGTGTGTACGAGTGAATGCAGGTGATCCGGAACACCCGGAACAGTGCCTTCACCACTTTCCTACGCTGGTATAATCCAGATCAGGTTAGGAGGGTTAAGGCGTGAACAGCCTCTCTCAGCTCAATAACGAGCACCCCTAGTGGTTTTTGTGATTCATCTGTCAAGCTTACAATCCGTATCGTATCACAATCCTGCCATGTTGCAAACCAAAACGTGCCGCTTGCACTTTTCTGAAAATGTGATAAGGTATACGACATAACAACCACATTGAACGACCACTGGGGGTGCCAAATGCGGCTGAGAGAGGCGATGCGCCTTAACCCCAACAACCTGATCCGGTTCGTACCGGCGGAGGGAAGTGGCGGGAAAACGGGCAACGCCAATGGCGAAACACCCCGGTTTTATCCGATTTTCAAACCACTTGCCGACGTTCAGGCAGGTGGTTTTTTGCGTGGCATTCTGATTCAGAAAGGAGCAGAGAACCCATGACACCTGTAACGAATATCCCGGATCTCGCATTCGAGAACGTGTCATTCTCCTATGAACAAAACGGAAAGCAAATCTGTCTGTTTAACAGCCTGAGCCTCCACGTGAATCATGGCGAGTTCCTCTCGATTCTCGGGCCGAGCGGTGTAGGTAAATCAACCTTCTTCCGTCTCGCCGCCGGACTCGAGCAACCTGACTCCGGCGACATTCTGATCAGGGGAAAGCCGGTTCAGCCCGGTGAGACGGGCTATATGCCCCAGGAAGACCTGTTAATGAGTTGGCGCACCGTCCTTGAGAACGGCCTTTTACCCCTCGAGATTCAGGGGGTCAACCGCCGTCAGGCTAAAGAGGAGATCCGCACCCTCCTCACGCAGTTCGGGCTCGGCGGAACCGAGGACCGCTATCCGCACGAACTGTCAGGCGGCATGCGGCAGCGTGTCAGCTTCTTACGGGCCATCGCCGGTGGCAAACGCCTCCTTCTCCTTGATGAACCGTTCAGCGCACTCGATTCCATCACCCGCTTTCACATGCAGGCATGGCTCCTCAAGCAGTGGCAATCCCTTGAGCGGACCATCGTGTTTATCACGCACGACATTGAAGAAGCTCTGTTTCTCTCGGACCGGATCGTCCTCATGACCGGCCGCTCGGGGACTGATGCCATCCGGCACATCGACGTCCCGATTCCAAGACCGAGAACCGATGCACACCGCCGTGATGAGGCATTCCTCAACCTGAAAACAGCGCTTTTGAACGATCTCAGAAACGGAGGAGATGCCTGATGAAGACCTGTAAAAGACTCCTCAGCCTGTACGGCGGTTCCCTGTTGCTCACAGCCGTATTTCTCGCCGTTTGGGAAACCGGAGCGCGTCTGTATGACCGGTCGTTTATCTTGCCTGCACCGTCGGCCATCATCGTCAGGCTTTACGAACTCGCCGATGTGCTCATGCTTGTGCATCTCCCGGCGACTCTCGCCGTCATCCTGACCGGCCTCCTGATCTCCACCGTATTTGGCGTCGCCCTTGCCGTATGGATGACGATGAGCCCCACCGCAGAGCGGACGTTTTACCCGATCATCATCGCCTCACAGACGATTCCGATCATCGCCCTCGCGCCGATCTTCGTACTCTGGTTTGGCTACAGCATGTGGAGCAAAGTTGCCGTCACCGTGCTCATCACCTTTTTCCCGATTACCGTTAACACCTTCGACGGGATCCGGCAGGTGAACCGGGATATGCAGGACCTCTTGAAAACGATGGGGGCATCGAAGCGACAACTGTTCATGAAGCTCACCGTCCCTGCCTCTTTGCCCGCCTTTTATTCCGGTCTGAAGGTCGCCGTCACATTGAGCGTCATCGGTGCTGCCATCGGGGAATGGCTCGGGGCGAGCCGCGGGCTCGGCTACTTCAGCCGCCGGATGATGACCCAGATGGACGGGGCCGGCGTCTTCGCCCCCATCGTCCTGTTGTCACTGCTTGGCATTCTGTTGTTTTTGGCTGTTAAAGTACTCGAATATTACACCTTGAAAGGGAGGACTTCCTCATGACGATCAAACACCTGCTCACAGCAAGTATGGCTCTGTTTCTCACTGCCTGTTCTGCCGATTCTTCGACAGACGTTGAAGCAACGGAGGATCAGGAGCTTGAAGACGTATCCATTATGCTCGACTGGTACCCGAATGCCGTTCACAGCTATCTCTACACCGCCATGGAACAAGGCTACTTTGAAGAGGAGGGGATCGAGCTTTCGATCCGTTTCCCTGCAAATCCGACAGACCCCCTCTCCCTTGCTGCGACGGGAGATATCACGATTGGCATCACCTATCAGCCTGACGTCATCACGGCAAGGAACCAGGGGATTCCCGTCGTCTCCATCGCCGCCATTGCCCGTTCGCCTTTGAACCATATTATTTATACCGATGACGCGATCGAATCCCCGGCAGACCTCGCAGGAAAACAGGTCGGCTATCCGGGGATCCCCGTCAACGAACCGATGATCGACACGATGGTTCGCCATGCCGGCGGGGACCCTAATGAGGTGGAACTCATCGATGTCGGCTTTGAACTCGGCTCATCCGCCGTGTCCGGTCGCGTTGACGCCGTATCTGGGGCGTATATCAATCACGAAGTACCGGTTCTCCGTTATCAGGGACATGAGGTTCATTACTTTAATCCGGTGGACTACGGGGTCCCGCCGTTTTATGAACTCGTCATGGTCACAAGCGAAGAGACCCTGGATGAAAACCAGCCGCTCATCGAAGCCTTTTGGCGTGCCGCATCCCGCGGATTTGATGACATGCAGGCGGATCCTGACGGAAGCCTTGACGTCCTCTTTACGCACGAAGATCAGGAGAACTTCCCGCTGATCCGAGAAGTGGAAGAAGAGAGTCTCGGGATCCTCCTCGAAAAAATGACCCTTGACGGCGCCACTTTCGGCAGTCAGTACGCCGACGACTGGCAGGCCACCATCGACTGGCTCTACGAGAGCGGCTTCATAGAAGAGAAGCCTGATACCGAAGACAGTTTCATCAATCTTGTTGAAGACTGAAGAGCCTTCACCCGGTCACCCGATCCTTTTCGGACTGGCCGGGCTTTTTTCGGTATTACAACGTTGACAGTCCCACTCTGAAACCGGATAATAAATGTTCATCTTGATCACAGTATGGAAAGGAGGATCCATCCATGAAACGAATCGCCATCATCGGCTCACCAGGCGCGGGCAAATCGACCTTTGCACGGGCACTCTCTGACGCCCTTGACCTTCCTTTGTATCACCTGGACCGGCTCATGTGGAAACCCGGCTGGATCCTCGCGAGCCGCGAGGACCAAATCAGGCTGCAAGAAGAGATCGTCCGTCGTGACAGCTGGATTCTTGACGGCAATTACGGCGCGACGATGGGTATCCGCCTTGAAGCTGCCGATACAGTCATCTTTCTTGACCGGAGCCGCTATGTTTGCCTCTATCACGTTCTCAAACGTCGGATCCAGTACAGAAACAAGCCGAGACCGGATATGACTGAAGGTAACCACGAGCGTCTGAACACGGAGTTCCTCCGCTATGTCTGGTCGTTCCCGAAAGACAAACGGCCTGCACTCCTTGAATCCATCCGGCAGCTGAAGTCCAATCAGCGCCTGTACACAGCTAAAACCACGAAAGACGTCAAACGCCCGTTAAACAGTCTGACCACACATGAATCTCCGAAGCTGTGACGGCAAAAAGAAAGAGGCACCCCACAAGGAGCACCTCTTTTCAAAAAGGGGGGTTAAGCGCCACCCCTCGCGTTATCTTCATTCAACATCATTGCAACACTGATGGCCCCCTTGCCGGCATTGCCGCCAATTACTGGTGACACGCTCGTCGTGTACAGCGGCTCCTGTCCGGTGATGCGCTTCATGTTTGCCTCACAGTCCGCCATCGCCTCCGGGGCCCCGGCGTTTAACAGCACATACGATTTCACGCCGTGCCGGCTGTGAATCGCCTCCACCTGCTTAAACATCTTCCCCACACTAGAACTTGAGAAGAACGTCTTCCCGTAAAGCAGTGAATTCCCGTCCCCGTCGACAGAGACGATCGGCTTCATGTTCAGAAGCCTTGCCACTTTTCCCTGAAGCGGGCTGACGCGACCGCCGCGGATCATGTGCTTTAAGTTCTTCACACTGACCAGAATCTCGGACCGTGCAATGCGCTGATATAGGGCTTCCTTAACTTCCTCAAACGATTTTCCCGCCTCGATATCCGCTGCCGTTTCATAGGCGAGGAGACCGAATGCGCCGGACAGGGTTCTCGAGTTCACGACATGAATGCGGGAAGGATCGACCTGTTCCGCGGCTTTTTTGCATACATCAAAGGTGCCGCTCAATTTTTGGGAGACGTGCAGTGAGATCACCGAATCATACTGCTGCAAGAGAGACTTGTAAAGCGTCTCCACGCTCAACAGGGACGGCTGGGAACTCTTCGGCTGCGTCGTACCGGCATCGAGAATCTCATAGAAGCGCTCTGCATCAAGGGTCACTTTATCGAGATAGTTTGAGGATTCCACTTCAAGATTCAACGGAATCATATGGATTTGGTGGTGATCAAACAGCTCTTTGGGCAGATCACAGGCAGAATCAACGACGAAGGCAATCGGTGATTTCCTTCTGTAGATGCTCTCATACTGCCTTCTCATGTCTTCAACCTTCTGATAGACCACCTTGCCTTTTTGCACGAGCATATCGGCAATGTCTGCCGGGTCATTCGTGTGGATATGCACTTTGCCGAGCTGATTGTCACTCACCAACACAATCGAATCACCGTACTCCGACATCGACTGGCGCAGTGTGTCAATGGATTCATGAGGATTGAGTTCGACAAGGTATTCGGAGCAGTAGCGAAACGGGATCTCGTCCGTCTCTTTCATCGCGTGCACCGTTTCATCGACAAACAATGCCGGGGCCTCTCCTTCCTTGCGCTCAGGAACCTCCTGACGTTTGATCAGGCCGTCGAGAAAATGGACAAAGCCTTTCGCCCCTGCATCCACGACATCATTGATCCGGAAGACTTCCATCTGCGTTTTCGTCTTTTCCATTGCCGCCTCGGTGATCGCATAGGATTTCTGAAGAAGGTGCTCGATATTTGACGTATGATGGTGCTCTTCTTTCATACTCGATACCCAGGCTTGCATAACGGTCAGTACCGTTCCTTCTTTCGGGTCAGATACTGCCCCGACGGCACTGTCCACCGACGCGTCACACATATCGAGGAACGGTGTCGCCGCCACCTCATCATGCCGGATCAGGTAGTTGCACATGGAGATAATAAACTGGGAAAAGATCATCCCCGAATTCCCGCGAGATCCGCGCATACAGGCCTGCTTCACATCTTCGAGGGTCTTGACGGACGGATCCGTCCAGCGCGTTTCCCTGATGATGGTCTCCATTAAATAGGCGAGGTTATTGCCCGTATCCCCGTCTGCCACGGGAAACACGTTAATGTCGTTCAATTCCTTCTGGTGATGAATGATTTCATGGGCGCCAGACATGAGCATGTCATAAAACTGACGATGGTTCAGCATCTCCATAGTCGTGTTGCCTCCTTTGTTTCAATTCTCATATAAGTGTCATACATTTCCTTTGCTCTGATTGTACCATGCTTATACAATAAAGTGGGAGCTTCACGCTCTTTTCACATGTACCCAAGGGTTGTTTGTTTGACTTCCATCATCTCAACGGCTCATAATGAAACCATAACAGGAACTTCCAATTTCCCATTGAAGGGTGGAATCATGATGCTTGAACTGTATCTCTATACCGCTATTGCCATCTTTGTGTTTATGACGACGGTTTTTATCATCGCACAGATCATCACAGACAATTCCATTGTCGACATCGCCTGGGGATTCGGCTTTGTCATTGCCGCATGGGTCAGTATGCTCGCGACACAGGAGTTCACGACCAGACAGCTCATTGTGACGGGACTCGTCACCGTCTGGGGTTTCCGGCTCGGGATCTTTCTCTGGATCCGTTCGATTGGCCGGGGAGAAGATTACCGCTATCAGAATTTCCGCAAGAACTGGGGAAAGCACGCCGTACGGAAAGCATTTTTCCGCGTATTCATGCTGCAGGGAGCGTTTATGCTGCTGTTGGCCTATCCGATTTTGCGCGTCCATGCATCTGACGGACCGGGCGTGGACTTCTTTATGATCGCAGGTATTCTCGTATGGCTTGTCGGTTTCTTCTTCCAAGTCGTTGGCGATGCTCAGCTCCAGAAGTTCAAGAAGAATAAAACACATCCTGAGCAAATTCTTAAATCCGGCGTTTGGCGCTATACGCGTCATCCGAACTACTTTGGTGAAGCAACCATGTGGTGGGGGATTTTCCTGATTGTCCTTCCTGTTGAACTCGGTTGGACAGCCGTCTTCAGCGCATTGTTTATCAACTTCCTGCTCCTCAGAGTGTCCGGCGTGCCGTTTCTTGACGAACGCTATAAAGACAATCAGGACTATCAGCAGTACAAGCGGGAAACAAATAATTTCGTACCTTGGTTTCCGAAAAAAGAAGATTAATCGAAAAATCAAAAAGAGCCCGCGCTGCGGGCTCTTTTATGATTATCCTGCTTTATTCTGATTAACCAATTCTGCTTCCATTTCTTCCTCATGTCCAGGTGTTTCATCGAGTTTGAGATACTTAACCCCGATCATGTAAAGAAGGACAGATCCGGCCATACCCCCAACAAAGATAAACCATTCAGTTGGTGTCGTGGAGTATGTTGCTACTTCAGTGAGCGTTGTATATGGCTGGACCAGTTGTCCACCAATAATTGTAACATATTTATCCATGAACATCCCGATAATCACAAAAGCAGATGCTGTCATAACTACTGCCGGATTTCTTGTGGCTATGATCATAATAAGAGGTATAATCAAGCCCAAAGCAATTGCTCCACCCCAGTACATCAAGGCATATTGCCCGCTTAAGAGCAATTCATAATCCAAAGAACCTGTGTAAGAGAGTGCAATCATGCGCCATGCGTTAAATCCCAGCGCAATAATAATCCCGGCTCCCATAATTTTCGTCAGTCCTGTCATATTGCTGCGCACAAGCTGTTCTCTCTTTTTGCCGCTTACTTGAGCAGTAAGATAAGCTACGATGATTAAGAGTGCAACACCAGAGAGCGCTGCTGAAAGAACGAAGAATACGCTTGTTGCATCCCCTGCCCAGAAAGGACGTTGATAGGTTACTGCAAAGATACCGCCCAATACACTTGTTGCAGCAATAGCACCGGCAAGAGTGAAGTAGGACATGTAGTGCATCAATTTCTTGTTCTTAAGATGCATCGCTGCAAATTCAACAAGCAAAAGTACTACATAAATTCCATAAACGACACCCATCCACCACATTGGTGCTTGTGGATTTGGATTCAAAATGAATTGGTAAACACGATCGAGTCTTCCAAGCTCCATTGAAAGAACAACAAGAGCAGGAATCACCACGATAATCGCAAGAAAGATCGCTCTCTTTCCTAAAAACTGATACTGCTTTGCTCCAAGCAAATGCGTTGCTGATGCGAACATACACATCCCACTCGCCATCAAAGCGAGAAATACGTAAGCCACGATTAATAAGTTCCAAGGTACTTCATCCGATGATCCAAAAAGCGTTTGCCCTTGTACCAACGTATTGACTGAACCGAAGATCCCG
Source organism: [Bacillus] selenitireducens MLS10 (assembly GCF_000093085.1). Classification (GTDB taxonomy): domain Bacteria; phylum Bacillota; class Bacilli; order Bacillales; family Salisediminibacteriaceae; genus Salisediminibacterium; species Salisediminibacterium selenitireducens. The sequence continues at coordinate 2,830,618 of NC_014219.1, forward strand.
AGACCGAGTAAGACTAATACTCCGATCAGTGCAGCTAACGTGACTGGTTTCATTTTATTTTGAGCAGACATATTGCTTTCCCTCCTTTTGTTGTGGGTCACACCTGTATTTCCAATTGATGCGCTTCCCATTCGATGATTTCCTCTGTCAATTGAGCCAGCTTTAAATAAAACGGTTCATTAGCATTTTCCCGTATCTTCTTCGCGAACTTGAAGATCCATGTAAACAAAAACTGCTGCATAAAGCGCTGCATTCTATCTAAGTATTTCAATTCTCCTGACTCTACATATTTGAAATACAGGTAGTACATAAATTCAAGCTCCACAGAAATATGATCTGCCGGCTGATGATAGACATTCAGTTTCTCGACGCCTGTTTCACTGTAGAATTTCTCTACAGCAGTCGTCGAATCACCCATCAAACGTCGACCATCATCCAAATAAACCGATCCATATGGCGGTGCTTTCATATCGAAAGGCCCGACAAAAAGCTTGGCATAATCAATGACTAATTTATTCTCATTATGCGACAGTTGATATTTATCGAGTTCATCAGCCAGATCTTCGGCCTTCAGAGCCAATGCAGGTTGAAGTTCTTCCAAGGCCTCGATTAAATAGTCCATGTAGCCGGGTAAATCCGCACCCGGCTCTTTATACAATTCGCTTAATACTTTGAAGAGATTGGCTTTATAATGGAACTCTCCTAATTCTGCATTACTCATGATGATCACGTCCTTCAAAGTCGATTATTTACTGAACTTTCGCAAGTAGAAGACTTTTGGCTTCGTTCCAAGCTCTTCTTTTAACCCTTCATGACTGTATTTTAACAGCTCATGAATTTTGTCATCCGGATCGTTCAAGTCGCCGACATACATCGCTTCAGATGGACATCTCTCTACACAGTATGGCTGTTCATCGCGAGCTAGTCTGTGATCACAGAACTGACATTTCTCAACGATTCCGCGATAGCGAATTGCTTCGTAGTTATAATCACGTTCCGGGTTGTAATATGGCAGATCTGCTCCAGCACTTTCTTGTACTTCTTTCGGTGTAGCTGAAAGCTCACTCCATGCATTGTTTTCATTCCAGTACTGGTGCGGATCCTTTTTATTAAAGGAAATAACACCATACGGGCATGCTGTCATACATGCTTTACAACCAATACACCGGTCTGCGTCATGCAGCGTTAATCCATCCTCATCTTTGTACATCGCTGTGACCGGGCACGCCATGACACATGGCGCATGATCACAGTGATTACAAAGGGTTGGCATGAAATCGTATCGGATATTCGGAAACTGTCCGGATTCCTTTTTTGTATAGTGCATCCAATTGACACCGTCGTCTGTATTGTTCTCGTTTTTACAAGTGACCGCACAGCCGGCACAGCCGATACACGCCTGTAAATCTATCGTCATTGCATAATTTTTCTTAGCCATTTGTTTCACCTCCGCATAATGTCTCTAACTTATACTTTCTCTACTCTTACTCGGGTCTGTCCACCGTGTCTTGCACCGCTTCCGCTTAATGCTTCGTGCACAGGAGCGAGGATAATGTTGTTGTTCCCGCCTCTGGCGATTTGACGGCGACGATCAAGTGAAGCGATATGGCCATATGCCCAGTGACCTTGTCCGTAACATTTGGCAACAACTCCTGGACGTGTACCTTCCCAGAGCTTGGCTTTGACTTCGATTTGACCTTCAGGCGTAACCAAACGGACCATATCACCGTTTTGAATACCAAGTTCTGCAGCATCCTTTGGATTCAATTTTGCCACATCATCCCATGCTTCATCACCAAGGTCGATATCCTTAAATTCCTGGTACCAACTTGTATTTGCTGATCGCGCTTCACGATTCAGTTTTGAACGGTGTTCCATGAAGATCAGCGGATATTCGGATTCGTCACCTACACGCATCGCCGGTTCATAGTGAGGTACAAATGCCAATTCACCTTTTGCTGTATTGAATGTGGCCTCCATAACATCATCAATGCTTGCATTGTGTTTGTCTGCATGATCTTGTAATGCCACTTTTAAAGTCTCACTGTAAAACTCAAACTGTCCGGTTTCTGTTCCCCAATTTCCATCCCACTTTTGACGGAACTCATATTTATTGGTGTTCCATGTTCCCAATCGCTTATATTCTTCCCAACCATCGATCTGATCGCCATCTTTTTCAAAAGTTGGGTCCCAGACTGGATGTGTGTAATGTTTCGTTGCAATTTCATCGAATTCTGCGGCGTTTGTTGGTGCTTCACCCGTTTCAGGGTCTCTGAATTCATTACGGAAATAATCAATCAGGTTGGAATATCCTTTTTTCTCAAGTGATTCACCGATCATCCATGGAATTTCAGTTTCATCAACCCGGATATCAAATGGTGATTCAATGACTTTATTTTGCAAATGCAAGTGTCTGTGGAGATTACCGTTACTGCCTGCAACCGGGCTTTGACGCTCAAACTGCGAGTGCGGAACCGGAAGGACAATATCTGCAAAATGCGTTTGTTCAGCCGGATTGACAGTCATATGCACCATGAATGGAATCTTGGCCAAAGCTCTGTCCCAACGATCCGTTCCTTGGTTGGAGAAATTGAAGTTCGTCCAATAGCTCAATACGACTTTTAAATTGTAAGGATCTTCTGCAAGTACGGCATCAGCAACGGTATTCGTTACTTTAACCCCACCGGATTTGCTATCTTTCAGTGCAGGGAATTCCAGCCTTCCTCCCCAGTCAATGCGGTCTTGCTCTAAACCATTCGCTGCAATCTCATCAATATAATCGGATGGATCCGGGAAGCCGTTATTTGGAACAGAGATCCCATTACTGATGACTCCACCTAAGTTATCTGCAGAACCGACAAGGCCGTTTAAGGCTGCTTGTGTCATCGCTGTGTAACCGCCGCGGATTGTCATACTTGATCCTGGTGATGAGAACGAGATTGCCTTTGGTGCAGCATTTGCAAATCCTCTTGCTACGCGGTAAATTTGATCAGCATCGATACCGGAGCGTTCAGCTGCCCATTCAGGCGTCTTATCTTTCAGTTCTAGATTCCACCATTTTACAAGTCCGTGTGTCTGAATTTCTTCAAAGTCATCTTCATTCACATCGCGGCCTTCAACGAATCGGTTTTGTCCATCTTTGAAGTCACCGACGAACGGCTTATACCAAACGCCTTCAGTTAAGATAACGTGCGCAATAGCAGATGCAATCGCACCGTCTTCACCCGGAATAACCGGCATCCATTCATCTGATTTAGCAGCAGTTGTTGAGAATCGTGGGTCTACACATGCAAGCGTTGCTCTGTCGGACAACTCTCCCCAAATACTCGCCGTATGTGGCACTTGACGGTTTGTTGCAATCGGATCGCCGCCCCAGAAGATTTCATAAAGAGCATTTTCATGATCGTAGTCAGCATAACCCCAGTAGCGTTCTGTGTAATAGCGTCCGAATTTCTCGGATTCAGCACAGATGGAGCTGTGAGAAATATTATTTGGTGAACCGATAATCTTTGGCATATTTCCGTAGAGAATGCCATTGTTAGATGTATAACGTCCGCGCCAAACGCTGAATTTGTGTGTTTCGTTATTCTCACGAAGTTCAATGATTTTATCGGCAATCGTATCCATTGCTTCTTCCCAGCTGATCGGTACAAATTCCGGATCTTCATCGCGGCCTTTGTTTGGATTTGTACGCTTCATCGGCTGCTTTACGCGGTCCGGATCGTATACTTGCTGCAGTCCAATATGTGAACGCACACAGGAATGACCATGATTCGCTTTCGCATTCGGATTACCTCTGACCTTTGTTGCTCGTCCATCAATTCTGTAGACTTGAACAGCACACCATGCCGTACAACCTTGACAAACGCTTGCGATCCATTCACCTTGCTCTTTGTTTTCCTGGCTTGCCTCTGTTTTGGTTGAGAACGCATTCAAAGCCGGTTTTGCTGATGCGGCTCCTGCTGCAAATAACCCTGTCGCTGCTGACGCTTTAAGAAAACCTCTTCTTGATAATTTCAACTTGTCCACCTCCGTATTTTTCTTTACACTTTTTTTGTCCAATCAACTTTCCAACTCGCTAAAGCTGATCCCCCCTTGCAAATATTCAAAATCACTTATGAAAAATAATAAATAACTAACTCTTAATACCAGTGTACACATTATTCTGGACTTCGAACGCCCTAAATGTGAATATCCGTGTAAATGTTCGTGAATTTTTCGTGAACTTGATAGATATTCTTACATTCGCCATTTATTTTGTGAACACATTAACTTAACTCATTATGCTCGTTTGTCATCCTTTCTCACTATCAGAAAAACGAGCAAGCTTTGTAGGGAAAAAACGAATTTGTGACTGAAATTATCCCTACATAAGTAATCAGTAATATTTGATGACGATTTTGAAACAAAACATCTATTCCATCCCGATTCATTATATAATGAAAGAAATCTTTACGAATTATGAGGTGACAGCACTATGAAAACAACTTTCTGGTTGATTTTGATCACTATCTTCATACTTACAGGTTGCTCCGGTTCCCAAGACATGGACTATATTTCGATAAAAAGCGATTCTGCAGAAGCAGCTCAAGAGTCTCACCCTGAAATGGAGGCCCTCGAACGTATAAATGAGGATACCGTTACAATTGCTTTTGCATCTGTCGTCTCACCAGAAGAAACGAGTTCAAAATATGAACTGCTTGTCAATCATATCCAGGAAGAGCTCGATCAGCCCGTTCACATTGTTCGAAAACAAACCTATGATGAAGTCAATCAGCTCTTGGAAACAGGCGAAGTGGATATTGGCTTTATCTGTTCGCTTTCGTATGTACTCGGAAGAGAACAAGGCTATATTGAGGGAATTGCCACACCTGTTGTTGACGGTCAAGATGTGTACAGATCGTATTTAATCGTCAATAAAAATACAGATATTCATGCGATTGATGATTTAAAGGATAAGCGTTTTGCCTATATGGACCCTTATTCTTACTCAGGGAGATTGGCAATGCTTGATATGCTTCATCAAAACGGCTTCGATCCTGACACATTTTTCAAGAAAACTTTCTTCACTTACAGTCACGATTATTCGATTAGCGCTGTAGCAAAAGGAGCCGTTGATGGCGCTTCAGTCGACAGTATTTTGTTTGATTTAATGGTTGAAAATGAACACCCCTACACCGAAGAAATCCGAATCATCGAAAAAGGCACCTATGCTGGCGCTCCACCGGTTGTCGTTTCAAGTAAAATTGACCCTGATTTAAAAGAACTATTCACTGAAAAGCTGCTCTCATTGCATCAGAGCCCTGAAGGTCAGCATATCTTAAACAGCATTCAAATCGATGCATATACTGAGCTGAAACCTGCAGATTATGATCCGATTGCTGAGATTGTCAACACTATAGGTGATTTCAGATGAGGATCAGATTGAAACGTCTGTTCAATTATTTCTCCGGCTACCCGATTCATTTGAAAATCTATGTCATAATTGTAGCGGCAATTGTATCTGTCGCATTGATCAGCCTCCTTGTGATTCGTATCTCTGTAACGGATACGATGTCTGTCCAGCTCGACGAACGGGCTAAATCCATCAGCGGTGATGTGGCGGCAAGAACCGGCGATCTTCTGCTGACAAATAACATTTATGCCATGCAAAGTCTCGTTAACGATACGATCAACAATTACAATGATCTCGAATACGTCTTTATTTTAAATGAGGATAACGAAGTCATTGTCGACACCTACCCTAACCATCAGGTTTCCACAGATATTATCAACGCCAACCGCGTAGCAAGCGATGAATATAATCATCTGATCACTTTCCAATCAGAAGCCGGGGTGATCCGCGATGCCGCAGCTCCAGTTGTCAAAGGGATGGATGCAACCGTGCGTGTCGGATTAAGGGACGACTCCCTTGAAGAGGCGATATCAAGCGTAACCTTGCAAATTATCACGTTTCTGATTCTTCTTATTGTCGTCTCACTCGTTGTCGTTATGAAGCTCACCCGTGTGATTACAAAACCGATTGATGAACTCGTGGGCCTGACAAACCGGGTTGCCAAGGGCGAGATGACTGCAAGAATTACCAATTACCCGAGTGATGAGATTGGGGATTTAACAGAATCATTCCATGATATGCTTAACACTCTTGAACATACTGAGGCCGAAAAAGAAAACTACGTGAATCAAATCATTACACGTAACAGAGAGCTGATGCTGTTAAACGATTTATCTGATCACCCTGACACGACCAAGGATTTTAACGCAATGATGAATCGTTTTGTCCGGGATCTCGTACTTGAACTGAAGCTCGACAGTGCAGCCATTGAAGCGACCATAATCGATCAAAAACAAACGTTCAGCTACAGAGCCGAAAGCTGTCCTGAAATGAACAGTAATTGTCTGATTACATGTGACTGTGATTGCGAAAAAAAGCAAGCCAATGTTTTTAACGTCTTTTCAATTTTTGCTCACCATAATGAAATCGGTCAGATTAAAATCTGCAGCCCTGAACAGCTCGATACGTATTCTCATAAAATACTCGATTCCATCGCCAATCATTTAGGAACCGTTATTGAAAACAACGAACTGACACATGAAATCAAGAAAAAAGAGGAGATCAGACAAATGCTCCTCGAGAAAATTTTGACTGTCCAGGAAGATGAGCGTAAACGCATTGCCCGTGAGCTTCACGATCAAACCGGGCACGCACTGTCTTCAATTCTTCTCGGTTTGAAAATGCTTGAGGATGCTAAAACTCCTGAAGAAGTCACTAAACAAATTGAAGCCTTAAGGAAGCTGACACATCAGTCCATCGAAGATATTCATGATCTCGCATGGCAGCTGCGCCCAACGATTCTCGATAAGTTCGGGCTCAAAACAGCGATCGAGAGATACATTCAAGACTTCCAACAAAAACTCGATATCGACTACGATGTTCTGATAAAAGGAATAGATACGATCCGACTGACGCCGGAAATGGAGACGGCCATCTTTCGAATTGTCCAAGAATCGCTTACAAATATATTCAAATATGCCGAAGCAAATTCCGTCAGTGTGATTCTTCTTCGAAATCACGACATGATTTCGGTTATAATAGAAGATGACGGGGTTGGATTTGACGTTGAGAAAATGATGAACAAGGACCCATCTAAATTCAATCTCGGTTTACACGGCATGCAGGAGCGTACATCACTTCTGGGGGGCACATTCGAAATCGAATCTGAAAAAGGCCGCGGTACCGCAATCATGGTGAAATTACCGATGTCGAGTGAGAGAGGTGAAGCTGATTATGAAAACACGTATTATGCTGGTTGATGATCACCCTGTGTTTCGCTCAGGGTTGAAACATATTCTTTGTACAGAAGCTGATTATCACGTGATTGCCGAGGCAGATGATGGTGAATCTGCAATTGAAATGGCCGCTGAAGCCAATCCGGATATTATCATTATGGATATCAGCATGCCAGGACTTGACGGAATTGAAGTCACACGCGAAATTAAGCGAAAAATTCCTGATATTCGTATTCTCATGCTGACGATGTACGCCGATGAGGCCTTTCTGAAAGAATCCCTGGATGCCGGTGCATCCGGCTATGTATTGAAACGGGCCGTGGACACCGAACTCGTCCATGCGGTCAAACTCGTGATGAACGGGGAACATTACATCTATCCGACACTGATCCCAAAGCTCTATCACGCCAATCAGCCCCAACAGGATGCCGTTTCACCTGACAGCAACCAAGCCGTAGAGCTTAGCCAGCGTGAACAGGAGGTGCTGAAATACATTGCCCTCGGCTATACCCAAAAAGAGATTTCCACAGAGCTCTTCATCAGCATCAAAACCGTCGACACCTACAAAAAACGGGTCATGGAAAAGATCGGTTCGAAAAAGAAATCGGCTTTGGTCCGGTATGCATTGAAACATAACATCATCAATCATCACGTCTGACAGCGAAAACACCGCATTCCCAACATGAGGGGTGCGGTGTTTTCACTTATGAAACCAATCCAGTATCCGGTCGTCAGTCATTCCTCCTCCGGTATACCAAACCATCGCCACATATCGTACACTATTCAGAGCAACCATTATGCAAGAAACAGGGGACTGCTTATGCAACTGATCGAAAAATGGTACACACTCATCATCGTTACCGCTGTCACAGCGGGACTGATCCTCGGGCAATGGAGCAAAGTCGCATCATTCGCCGAACAGCTGATTGTACCCTTACTGATGGGCATGCTGTATGTGACGTTTTTGCAGATCCCGCTTCAGGCCATTCGTGAAGCATTGACGAACGTTCGCTTTACGGCACTGTCGCTGATCCTGAATTTTATATGGACGCCGCTGTTGGCTTGGGGATTGGCATTGGTATTCCTGAGTGGGGAGCCTGCCCTCTATATTGGCTTCATCATGCTCATGGTCACGCCATGTACGGACTGGTACCTGGTCTTCACCGGGATTGCCAAAGGAAACACCGCGCTCTCAACGGCGATTCTGCCTGTGAATCTCCTTCTTCAGATCGTGCTTTTACCGGTGTATCTCCTCCTGTTTGGAGGGATGACAGGAACGGTTCATCTTGACCCGCTCCTCTCAGGCATCCTGTTCGTCCTGATCATTCCGTTCCTGCTCGCACGCATGACCGACGCGGTTCTTAAGCGACACTCAGCCATCAGGAACAGAGTCATGCAAACACTGAGTCCAATGCCCATCCTGCTGTTGAGCCTTGCCATCTGTGCAATGTTCGCCTCCCAAGGGAGCCTGCTTCTTAACAACCTGTATCTGCTCGTTCTCTTACTGATCCCGATCATACTGTTCTTTTTGGTGAATCTCGCAGTCAGTCAGATCACCGGTCAAAAAGTCGGCTTAGCCTATCCGGATCGGGTCAGCCTCAGCATGACAACCCTTGCAAGGAATTCCCCCGTCGCCCTGGCCATTGCCATAACGGCCTTCCCCGATCAGCCGTTGATTGCACTGACGCTTGTCATCGGTCATCTGCTTGAGCTGCCGATTCTCGCCCTCGTCTCTAAGGTCCTTCTCGTCAGAAAACCATCCCGGACAACCTGAAAAGCAGCGCATGATTTCCTTAATTGAAATCATGCGCTGCTTGACTGTTTACTATTTTGTACTCGTGAACCCGCCGTCAATCCGGATTACATCGCCGTTGATATACGCCGCTTTTGATGTTAACAGAAAGACAACAAGCTCAGCCACTTCCTCAGGGGTGCCAAGCCGCTTTTGCGGGATCCCCTGCTCGGCACTTTCTTTCATTTGCGGATTGGCTTCAAAATACTTTTTCACCATTGGTGTTTCCGTTGGTCCCGGCGCCACGGCGTTTACGCGAAGTCCATCCTTTGCGTACTCAGCCACCATGCTTTTCGTCATCCCGACTATGCCATGCTTCGTTGCCGAATAGGTCACCACGGTACTCTGTCCGATGACCCCGGCACTCGAAGCGGTATTAACGATGGAACCGCCGCCGTTTTTGACCATTTCCTCCGCAACAAAACGCATCCCGTAGAGGGCTCCGAGCATATTGATCCCGACAATCTGCTCAATTTCATCGACATCGGTATTCAAGAACGGCTGTCCGCTTCCGGAAATCCCCGCATTATTAAAGAAGTAGTCAATGGTTCCGAACGTATCCTTTGCCACCTGAACATACTGTTTGACGTCTTCCACCTTTGCCACATCCGCCTTTACAAAGACAGCCTTCACGCCTTTCTTTTCGATGTCTTCAACCGTCTTTTGTCCGTTCGCTTCATCAATATCGACAACGACAACCTGCACGCCTTTTTCGGCGAGAAGCATCGCAGTTGCATAGCCAAGGCCACTTCCACCGCCAGTAACAATTGCTGTATGACTCATCCTGATTCCTCCTCTGTTTGTCAAAAACCGTACACGATATGTATACCCTTTTCTCCCTCGTTATGAAACCGCTTACAAAACCATCCCTCAGAAGCAGGTAAAATGAAAGCATGCCTCTTCATGAGAAGCATGCCTAACAAAATAATGGCTGATTTGATTCATTTATTTCGAAGCCGAGGTCATCCGGGAGACAAGCAGATCCAGATTAACGATCACCTCATCAAGCAGCTTCCTCGATTCTTCCGTCTTATTCACCGAAGATGCCAGTTCATCCGTGGAGGCAGAGACTTCTTCGATGGATGCAGCGTTCTCCTCTGCGAGCGCCGATAAGCCCTCCATGACCTTAAGAATCGTCTCTTTCTCACGGGTCATTTCCTCATCAGCCCGAGTCAATTCTCCGAGAGAGTCGGCAATCTGATCAAGGGTCTTCTGCAAAGACACGAACGCATCGCCTGACGCCTTCACTTCGCCCCCCTGTTGGGCCATTTCCTCCGTCAATACAGCAATACTCTCTCTCGTTCTTTCATTATACTCACCCAGCGATCCAATCTGCCCATTGATCTCTTCCGAAAAAGTCCGGGAACTCTCCGCAAGCTTTCGGATCTCTTCGGCAACCACGGCGAACCCTTTTCCTGCTTCTCCTGCCCGTGCCGCCTCAATCGACGCATTCAAAGCCAGGAGATTTGTCTGTTCGGCAATGGCATTAATCTCTCCTGTCGCTTTTGTAATCTGTTCTGAAACCGACATGGAATCGATCGTGTTCTGTTTCGTCGTCCGAACCGCTTCTTCCGAAGTGTGCTGACGGTTGACCAGGCTGTCCATCACATCAGACATCCCCGCAAGTTCCGCCGACACACTCGAGAACAGCTCATTCACCTCTTGAACACGCTCATCGTTCGCCTCAATGAGACGGCCTAAGTTCGCCGTAACGTGCCTGCCCTGCTCCGTCTCCTCAGCCTGATTGGATGCGGCATCCGCCATTTCATTCACCGTCTGCGATACTTCTGCCGCTGTCGCCTGCGTCTTTGAGGAGATTTCCTTCACCGTTCGTGACTGCTTTTGAATCTGACTGACGTTCTTCGAGAGATTCTCAGAAAGCCCCTCACTGTCCAACTCCAGCGCTTCAAGGATTTCCTGACGAATCCTGCCAGTCTTTTTGGCGCTGATGTTCGTATGCAGAAGCCCCTGGTAAATCTTTGTCGCCGCTTTCAGCTCGATATCCGCACCCGTAATGCCAAGGAGCTTTTCTCCCCTGTATACAGGGACCGCCACCGCTGTCATGAGAGTCATCTTCCCGTCGACTTCATACTCAAACGGATCCAGGATGACCAGTGCTTTTTCTTTGATCGGCATCTGATAAAAGGCTTCCTGTTCCACATCCGGCAACGTCGTTTCCCCGAGGCCATCCGCTGTCCGGTACACATAACATGTAAAACGTCCTGAAGACACCACGCCCGGTTCACCGACAAACCAGGTCCCAAGCACCTGATCATTGACGGACATCTTCGACTCGAGCATCTGACGAACCGAGCGATCCGTCATCTCAACCGTCGCAAGAGAATCTGATTTGAGCTCATTTGCAATCATCACCGCATCATCCATCACGAGATAATCCGGCAACTTCGTCGCTTTGATCTTCATCATAAAATCGAACTGCGACTGTCTTTCCCTGACATACAGGACCATCACAACAATTAGCACAACAACCAATATCCCCGTCAACACCCACATATCCATAGGCCTCCGTTTCGCGATCAATCCCGAATGTCTGTAGTAAATTTACAAATCTATTATGATCGAAGCAAGACGGAAACACAAGAATTTTGTCGGATATTGTCGGATAAATAATCTGACCTCTTCATTTTAAAGCTACCGGGCATCTTGCAAGGCTTATCAAAATGAAAGAAACAGAAAAAGTCGATCAACATCCCAAAAAAGGACTTGGTCGACTTTTTCTTCCTTTCGAAGGTATTGCTCAGTGTTTACTTGGACTCCGTCAGGCCTTTGCCACCCCTTTAACCGGTGCATACATCCACTGGATAATCGGAATCATCAGAAGAGACACCACGCCTCCGAACAGAGACAGCGCCGCAAAGCTTCCATACATGACGATCACCCCGGACAGGCCGCCGCCGAGTGCACCGGCGAGGGCAATCCACACATCTGCGGACCCTTGCGTCTTTGCCCTGGTTAATGGAGGAGTGGCATCGACGAGAATCGCCGTTCCGCTGATAAGGCCGAAATTCCAGCCCAAACCGAGCAGCAATAATGCAATCAGAATCGCCGCCATTGATTCAGGCGGGGCCATCGCCGCGCCAACACCCGACATCAGAAGCGTAACCGCGGAAGCCTGGGCCATGATCTTGCGTCCCACTTTATCCACGAGATATCCGGTAACAAGGGATGGCAAGAACATCGCCCCTACATGGACACCGATCACGATTCCGATTGCCTGGAGACTGTGATCATGATGCCCCATATGGATCGGCGTCATCGTCATGATCGCCACCATGACAAACTGTGACAGGACCATCAGAGAACCTCCGGCAAGAATCCCTTTCCGGTCCGCCGAACGCGCCTCTGTCGCCTCGATGCCAGCCTCTCTGTCCTGATCCGCTTTTGCTTTTGCAAGTGCCGTCGCCAGTAAAAACGGATCCGGCCGCAAAAAGAGAAACAGCAGGACACCTGCAGTCAGATAGGCCGTCCCTGCAAGAAGAAACGGTCCGCTGAGACTCGGAAGCGACAGGTTCAACGCCACATCGCCCATGACCGAGACGAGATTCGGGCCTGCGACGGCACCGAATGTCGTGACGACAAGAGCGATACTCACCGCCTTGGCCCGCTGATGAGACTTGGCTAGATCCGTTCCTGCATAGCGCGCCTGCAGATTCGTTGCCGTTCCGGAACCATAAATAAAGAGTGCGATAAACAGTAACGGCACGTTGTCCATCACCGCTGCAAGGACGACGCCGTAAGCCCCGATACCCCCGGCCAGAAAACCGAACGTCAACCCGAGCCTTCGTCCAAAGCGCTGGGAAAACCGGCCCACCATAAGTGCGGCGAGAGCAGACCCCAATGTAAAGAGTGCCGTAGGCAAACCGGCAATTCCGTCACTCCCGAGCATCTCTTGCGCGAGCAGCGCACCGACGGTAATCCCCGCAGCAAGGCCCAAACCGCCGAACAGCTGAGACAACCCGACGATTGCCAGCGTTTTTTTATACAGTCTTTCCTGTTTCTCCGAAGACGCCTGATACGCCTTAATCAATGACTGATCCATCGGACAGACACCCCTTGTCTTCTATGTAAGAACCACTTGATCATACCACAGCGGGTACACGACGAAAACCGATGATGCTCATCCGATGAAAGGGCTTTAATAACGTGAAACAGTTCACAAGTCTCTTTCTCTTTCTTCATCTGACCTGTATGGTAGATCTTGTGACCAAAGGAGGAGAAAGCAAATGGAAATCCATTCACTTGAACAAGTCGAAAAACTGTCCTTAAAAAAAGAACGCATCTTTGATACAGGGAAGATCCGTTACCTGATCCGCGCCATCCTTGCGAGCATGTTTATCGGGTTCGGTGTGATCGTAGCCTTTCGTACAGGCAGCTATTTCTATGTCATGGACTCGCCGTGGGCCTATCCGATGGCGGGCCTCACCTTCAGCGTGGCCATTATCCTGATTGCATATGGCGGGGCGGATCTCTTTACCGGCGATACCTTCTACCACACCTACGCCGCCATTCGCAAAAAAAATGAGCTGGCTGACAGTGTCCAAGCTTTGGCTGTATACGTACATCGGCAACATCATCGGCGCGGTACTGTTTGCCTTTCTGATCTATGCAACGGGGCTCTTTAACGAACCGGAGATCAACTCCTTTTTATTAACCGTCACCGATAAGAAGATGGTCGATCCGGTCTCGGAGCTCTTCTTCAGGGCGGTTCTCTGTAACTGGCTCATTTGCATGGCCTTCTTCGTGCCGATGTCCATGAAGGATGACATCGCCAAAATGGCAGCGATGGTCCTGTTTGTTTTCGGCTTCTTTATTTCCGGCTATGAGCACAGCATTGCCAATATGTGCACCTTTGCCATTGCCCTCGTAACCGACAATCCCGGGGCCGTTTCCGCAGAAGGCATCGTCCGGAATCTCATTCCCGTAACAGCAGGCAATATTCTCGGTGGTGCGATCTTCATGGGCGTCGTCTATTACTACATCAACCGCCCGTTTTTGAGTGAGACGAAAGACTGAATCTCAAAGAGAACTGAAACATGCCCCCTCCTGAACCGTAGAACACAGCCAGGCAACTATTTTCTGTATACAGGAGGTTCTTATGGAAGGCATTGTGTCTGTGATTGCGGCAATCCTCGTTGCGGCAAAGCTGTTACAAAAACGAAAAGGAATCTGGCTTGCACTCGAGAACCGGCAAAAGAGCGCGATTATGGCGATTTACGCAGGAGCGATTCTGACAGCCACCCTCATCATTTTCTTGTTCGGGAACTGGGTCCGGTCGCTGTTCACCGGTGAGACGCTGTCTTCCCTTGTGTTTCTTGCTGTTATTCTTCTTACTCTCGCCGGTGTGATCCCCGCAGCCTCGAAGCTGCACGATCACGTGCTGGATAAAAACCGCAAATAGGCCGATCTCCCAACAAGGTGATCGGCCTGTTTCGTTTACGGATTCCTTTATCTATCCATTCATCACAAGCCCGCCGTCGACAATCAGGTTTTGTCCCGTCACCGCACGTGCCCAGTCTGATGCAAAGAACAGCGTCACATCTGCAAGCTCCGCCGGTGTGGTGACTTTCCCAAGCGGAGTTGTCGCCTTGATGATTCCGAAGACCTCATCGGTGGTGACGCTGCTTGCGTCCGTTTCCCTGAGGAGACCACCGGAGATCAGGTTGACCGTAATCCCGTGCTGCCCAAGCTCCTTTGCCATATTACGGGTAAGACCGAGCAGACCCGCCTTTGCCGTCGTATACTCATGGTAGGCAACAACCGGATTCTGAACAAGGTTCGTTCCGATATTGATGATCCGCCCGAATGACGCCGCCTTCATTCCCGGGAGACATGCCTGCACCGGAAGCAGCGTCCCTTCGATGCTGCCTTCAAGCTGTTTGAGGAAATCCGCCCAGAATAAGTCCTCAAGCGGCTTCTGCGTCGCCGGATTGAACTGAAAATCGATCAGGGCATTGTTGACAAGCGTCGTCACCGGCTTGCCAAAATAAGCTTCTCCCTGCTCGACCATCCGCTGCACCTGTTCCTCATCCCGCACATCCGCCTGCACTGCAAGCACGTGCTCACCGAGCTCATGGGCGAGGAGAATCGCCGCCTCCTCGCTCTGGAAATAATTCAGAATCACATTGGCGCCTTCTCTTGCGAAACTCTTCACTATGCTTGCCCCAAGTCCTCTGCTTCCGCCCGTTACCAACACCGTCTGTTCATTCAGTTTCACGCGAGCCGCCTCCTTTAATCGACGCAAAACCAGGGTCGCCATTCCGGACCCTGGTTGTATCGATCGCTGCAAGAGCGCTCCCTACTTTCCCACGCTGGTATGAACCAGATCAGGTCCCAAGGGTCAAAAAGTACGCTTTTTTCTCAGCCGGGATGACCGGCTCCCCCAGTAGTTTCCGTTTTTTGTTTACACTATCATTATATAAGAAAAGGTGCATACACGCCAAGAAAATGCTCACAGAACCGCTCAGGACGCGACTTCCTCCGTATTGGAAGCACTTCGTTCCTCCCGTTTGTTACGTCTTCGAAACAGCCCCAGCACATCTTCAACAGTCAGATAAACGGATGGAATCAAGACGAGGGTAATCAGGGGCGCAAACAAAAGCCCGCCGATCATAACCGTGGCAAGAGGCGCGTGAAAGCCGCCTGCGGCTCCTGTCGCCAGTGCCAGCGGCAGCATCCCCCCGACCGTCGTCAAGGTTGTCATAAAGATCGGACGAATCCGGTTCTTTGACGCCTCCACCACGGCTTCCTTAACAGGCATCCCCGATCGTCTCAGCTGATTGATCCGGTCGATCAGGAGGATCGCATTGTTCAGAACAATCCCGATCAGCATCAGGATCCCTAAGGCAGAGAGGATACTCAGCTCCCGCTGTGTGAGAAACAGGGCAAGAATCGAGCCTGTTGCCGTAAGCGGAATGACTGTCATGACGATAAACGGCTGAATAAAGCTGTTAAACTGTACCGCCATCACCATGTACACAAGCACGATGGAAATCCCGATAATGAGCAGAAAGTCCATGATCATCTCCTGCTGGGCTTCAAGGTCCCCGCCTGCTTCCACCGTGATCCCGTCTGGCACCGTCAGCGACCCGATCATCTCCTGCACATCACGGTTCACGGCACCGAGATCCCGTCCTTCGATGTCCGCCGTTACCGTCACGTACCGTTCGCCGTTCGCCCGGCTGATTTCACCCGGTGCATAGACCGTTTCGAGAGAAGCAAAATCACCTAGCGGATAAGGCGTACCGTCATACCCGAGAATCATCAGTTCGCTCAGTTCATCTTCTGTCGTCATGGCTGCATTTGAACGGGCCAACACGTCCTGATCGAGCCCTGATTCACGAATGGTTCCCACCGGGATGACGGCACTTGCCGCCTGGATCTGTCCAAGGACGTCCCCTTTCGTCAATCCCGCTTCGGTGATCCTCGCTTCATGAAAGAGAAACTGCCGTTCTTCCTGTTCAAGCCGGTTGGACTCTGCAATATTGGCAATCCCCGTCACGTCTTCAAGATCCCTTGCCACCCGCTCTTGCAGCTGTTTCATCTGCTCATTGTCGTCGCCTTTAATGAACAGGGTGACAGGGCTCGCCTGCCCAGGGCCCATCACCATACCGCTGCCGGTGACCGGATGGTCTTCCTCGAGGCTCGCAAGTGCTTCGGAGATCGCAAGATTGACGTCCGCCTGAGGTACCGTTTCCTCATCGTCTTTCGTCATATTGATGAGTGTGAACAGGTAGTCCACCCCATCAATGACAATCACCGATTCAATATCATCAATCTGTTCGAGCTTTCCCTGGACTGCCTCAACGACCGCTTCGCGCTCTGACGTCGTCAGCCCGCTTTCAAGCGAAATCCCGATTTCTGCATAACGGTCCATTACATCCGGCATAATCGTCGACGGGATCCGGGTTGTCAACAACAAAGACGAGACAAACACGAGCGTAAACAGCATGATCACGCCGTATCGGCGCCGTTTTTTCTCCGTCAATTTGCCAATCAGGCTCCCATATTTGTGAATCGTCCTGCCTTCAGGGGGAATATCCTGATCGCGGCTCTTTCCCTTCAGCTTCAAAAAGGCTTCACTTAAAGACGGGATCAGCGTAAACGAGACCAGTACCGAACTCACCAGCGTGATGACCACCACGACACTCAGAATCAGAATGAAGACGGCGAAGTCTCCGCCAAAGAGCCCGACAGGCAAGAAGACGACTACCGTCGTGAGCATCGATGCCAACACCGCCGATGTCACTTCTTTCAATCCCGTCATGACCGCCTCACGTCCAGCGAGTCCCTGTTCTTTCTTTCGGTAGATGGACTCCAAAATCACAATGGACGCATCGACCATCATCCCGATCCCGAGACCGAGACCGATGAGCGTGAGCATATTGATGCTGTAGTCAAGGATCCACATCGAAGCGAAGGTGAGCAGGATCGACAGCGGAATCGTCACACTGACGATGAGCATCGCCCGCACGTTCCGTAAAAAGACAAGCAGAACGCCAAGCGCCAGGAGCCCGCCAATCAGAATGTTCTGTGTGACATCACCGATCGCCGCCGATACATAATCGGCCTGGTTGACGACCTCTTCAAACGTCACCCCGTAACTGTATGTTAAAGGCATGAGGTCCTGAATCTCTCCCCGGACGGCCTCTGCCATCTCCAACTGGGTCGCATCTTCTTCACGGCCGATTTCCACGAAGATAAAATCACGGTCTCCGTTCAGCCACGCCATCGCCGATTCTCTTGAGGATGCTTCCTCCACCGTTGCCACTTCCGTCAGTGCCAACGGTCCCCCGCCCGACCGAAGCATCAGACGCTCGATGTCAGACACGGACTGAAAGGAAGTGTCCCACCGAACAGGCACCGTGCTCTGACTCCCGTCCACCTCCGCCACGGAAAGCGTCACATCCGCCTCCTGAATCTGACGGATCGCTTCCGTTAAGTGCAGACCGTATCCGAGCATTGCTTCATAATCAAAGACAAGTTCAATATGCGATTCTTCTGTACCGTTCAGCCGGACATCCTTGACTTCACTCAAGCCCTCAAGGCGCTCCTCCACGATCCGTCCGAATCGGGTCATATCTGCCATGGAGCCTTCAGAAATGGCCATGAAGAATTCATACTCCTGATTCGTACTCATGGCCATGACATCCGCAAAGACAATCTCCGGCACCGAGGCCATGAGCGCGTCTGCGGCCCCTTCAAGCTCGCGCACTGCTTCCCGGGTCTCACCGGACGCCGTCTCCATGTAAAACATCGCCGCCCCTGAAGACGTCGTTGACTGGAAGTCCTTCACCGCATCCGTTCTGAGGAGCGTATCCTCAAAGGGATCGGTAATGAGTCGCTCCACGTCCGAAACCGGCATGTCACCCGCGGCAATCGAGACCATGATCAGGTCGAAATCAAGATCCGGGAACAGCTCCCGGTCGAGGCGGTTCGCCCCCATGAAACCGAAGATCAAGATAAGCGCACTGAACAGCACCACCATAATCTTTCTGTTTAACAAACCATTCATCATTTTCATAGCCGTTTCCTCTTTTCACATCGAATTGGACAAGTTCTGTCCTCTGCTTTCAGTGTATGAGAAAAGTAGGAAGGAGACGACGGTCCCGGGGCGACTTTCATGTACGACCTGAGATGTATTTTCTCAGACCGAGCTTCGAAGATAAGACGTGTAAACCGCCCCGGATCAGGGTAACCGATCCATACAGACACATCATGAGGAGCTGACGCACATGTCGAAAGAAACGTATTTTGTCATTTGGAAAGAAGGCACAAACCTGACCCTTAGCAAGCATCTTGCTGATCCGCAAATGGTCCATTATAAGGTGGCATTGAATGAGTATCAGCATAAGAAACTGTCTGACAAAATCGACGAGATCTCTAAAGGGGACGTGATGCCGGAACACATCTTCGTCTCCCCCTTCGATGAAACGAGAGGCGATCAGGACAAATACAGCCTCGGGGAAGACGAGGACGATCTCTTTCACATGATCTACAATTTCGGCACAGAGGAGACACGTGCCCACCTGAAAGCGAACTTCGACAAATTCTGAATCCCCATCCGGGCAAATCAGATGCAAAAAAGAACAAGCAGGGCGCATAAACCCCTGCTTGTTCTTTTTGATGATAACCCTTATCCCTTTGTTGTCAGACCGAGTTCTTCAATCAAAGCCCCGACATGAAGAAGCGTAAAGTCCGAGTAGGCCCGGCCGATGAGCGTCACACCGACAGGCTCCCCCGACTCCCGGCGGTATCCGGGAATCGTCAGCGCCGGATAGCCGCTCGTCGCATAGAGCGTCGTGGCATAGTTACTGATCGTCACGAGAAGATCCGCTTCTTCAAACGCCTCATCGAGAGCCGCTTTCGCCGTATCGGCATTTGACTGAACGGTATCCCCGATCTCCTCAGCCGAAAAGCGGTTTTCACTGGCCGCCTTCATGAGATCCTGGCCGTAACAGGCACGGTTCTCCGGGTCTTCTTCGTTAAAGGCCACGACCTCAGTGAGCGACGCTTCCTTCGGTTCTGATGCGAAAAACGACGCGACCCCGGCATTGAACTCATACGTCAAAACGTCATAGATGTTCAGGGCATATGCCTTTGAGTCGACAGAAGCAGTCTTCACTTCAGCCCCCGTCGCCTTTAGCCGCTTCTTGAAATCTGCGAGGATCGCTTCATCTTCCCCGCGGTATACCTGCTTCAGTGCGTCATCTTCAAGAAACCCGAATGAAAAGGTCCGAAGATCCGGCTTTTCTTCTTTTGTCAGGGGCTTCAGTGACGTCATGCCTTCAAACAGATACGCACAGTCCGTGACGGTATTCGCCATTGGTCCCGCCGTATCATGGGACGCCGCCACCGGAATGATCCCGTCCTGCGAGACAACCGTCAGCGTCGGCTTCAACCCGACGGTCCCGTTCTGACTGGCAGGGTAAATAACCGAGCCTGCCGTTTCCGTTCCGATCGCCACCGGACTCATCTGAAGGGCGAGGGCCGCTCCGCTTCCGGCACTCGAGCCGCCGACATCAAAGGGCCCGTGCGGATTCTTCGTCTGTCCGCCTAGTGCGGAAAACCCGTTGGCGCTGTCCGTCGTCATGAAGTTGGCCCACTCGGTGAGGTTCGTTTTCCCGAGGACGATCGCCCCGGTCTCCTTCAACTGACTGATGAGTGCCGCATCCTCCTCCGGGACAAAATCTCCCAGGAAGACTGCACCTGCGGTGGTGGGCATGCCGGCAACATTGATATTATCCTTGACGAGCACTGGTATACCGTAAAGTGGATGATGATCCTCCGCATACGTTCTTGCTCTCGCTTCTTCGATCCCTGCCTGATTCAACGAAATAACCGCGTGGGCATCCTTATGACGAAGCACCTGGTTGTAATAAGCTTTGTAAATATCCTCGTACGTCACATCCCCCTGTTTCACATGCCGTTGCAGGCTCGTAATGTCCGCATGGACGATGGCAGTGTGAAGGGCATCATCGAGATCATACGGCTCCCCGGTCAGCGTAAGCTGATGCTTGGAAGCTTTCGGTTCTTCGTGCTGCTTTCGCACCTGATCCTGTAAATACGTTTCGCTGTTAAATGACATATTGACACATCCTTTTGTCTTTGACTAGTCGCTCTCTTAATCTGATTATGGCACGGAAGGATGCACTTCACAAATGATAGTCACCCGCCAACCATTTTTCCATCTTCCTCATTATATGTACCGCTATCATGATACACTGTCAACAGAACTCAACAGGAAAGGAGCCCGAATCATGACCCTGCAACAACTGCGCTACGTCATTGAAGTCGCGAAAAGCCGCTCGATCAGTAAAGCCGCCCAGGAACTGTTTATCAGTCAGCCGAGCCTGTCCAATGCCATTAAAGAGCTCGAGCGTGAACTCGGCATCACCCTCTTCTCCCGCACGAACAAAGGCATTGCCATGACGCCCGAAGGTTCTGAATTTCTCGGCTATGCAAGACAGGTCATTGAACAGACGGATCTCCTCGAGAACCGCTTTAAGAACCCGTCGCAGCCGCCCCAGCAGCACTTCTCCGTCTCCGCCCAGCACTACGCCTTTGTCGTCAGTGCCTACGTCAAACTGCTTCAGGATTTTGAACAGGACGAGTTTGACGTGACCTTACGGGAGACGAGGACGTATGAAATCATTGAAGACGTGAAGAACCTCCGCAGTGAAATCGGCATTCTCTACCTGAATGACTTTAACCGCCAGGTCATCGGCAAGTTCCTCCGTGAAGGCCATCTTGCCTTTCACGAGCTGTTTGAAGCGAGACCCCACGTCTTTGTCAGCTCTCAGAACCCCTTGGCCCGTCAGGCATCCGTCACGCTCGATGATCTGTCGCCGTATCCGTATCTGTCGTTTGAACAGGGGGATTACAACTCCTTTTACTTCTCAGAGGAGATCCTGAGCACCGTATCGAGGCCGAAGAACATCCGTGTCAGTGACCGTGCCACGCTCTTCAACCTCCTCATCGGGGTCAACGGCTACACGATCTCCACCGGTGTGATCTGTTACGACATCAACGATGATGACATCGTCGCTGTGCCCCTTCAGGTCGATGAACGCATGACCGTCGGGTATATCACCCATAAACACGTCACCATGAGCCCGCTCGCCTCCATCTATATTCAGCACCTGAAAGACACCATCGCTCACGAACTGACTCTGCTATAGCCTGAAGCTATGACTGTCCATCCATTATACGTGTTATGCTATACAACCTGATCGGTGCTACACTGACATCACCATAAGGAAAGGATGATTCATCATGGCCACATCAAAACGAACCCTCGAAGAACGACTGCAGGCAGGTACCGTCATCTGTGCAGAAGGCTATTTATTTGAAATGGAACGCCGGGGGTATCTTCAGGCAGGCTCTTTCGTCCCTGAAGTTGCCCTTGATAACCCCGATGTCCTGAAACAGACCTATCGGGATTTCATGCTCGCAGGCTCTGACGTCGTACTTGCCTTTACGTATAACGCCCACCGCGAAAAGATGCGGATCATCGGCAAGGAAGACCTCCTGGAGCCGTTAAACCGAAGCGCGATCCGCCTTGCAAAAGAAGTGGCGAAGGAGCATCCGGAAGAAGAAGCCCTCGTCGCCGGCAACATCTCCAACACGAATATCTTTGACCCGGAAGACCCCGCTTCAAAAGAGCAAGTCAGACAGATGTTCCGGGAAATGGTGCAATGGTCCAAGGAGGAAGGTGTGGACTTTGTCAATGCCGAAACCTTCTACTACCATGAAGAAGCCGTCATCGCCCTCGAAGAGATCCTCCGTCAGGACCTCCCTGCCGTCGTCACCCTCGGCGTCATGGGCGAAAACAAGATGCGTGACGGCCTGTCACCTGAAGAATCCTGCCGTCTTCTCTCAGAGAAAGGGGCCCTCGTCGTTGGCATGAACTGCTTCAGAGGCCCGGATACGATGCAGCCGTTTCTCGAGCGCATCCGTCATCATGTAGACGGCTACGTTGCCGGTTTGCCTGTTCCGTACCGGACGAAAGACGATCATCCGACCTTCTTTAACTTGCCGGACAGCGGATGCAGCTGCCATTTGCCGACGGAGACGACGTTCCCGACATCCCTCGATCCGCTTTACCACAACCGCTACGAACTCGCCGAATGGGCGAAGGAAGCAAAAGCGATCGGCATCAATTACATCGGCCTGTGCTGCGGGGCTTCTCCGGCGATGATCCGGGCTGTCGCCGAAGCAACCGGCAAAGAGGCCGTCAATTCCACCTACTCACCGGATATGACCAAACACTTTCTCTTCGGGAAGGACGATTCGTTGAAAGGTCACAACCAGGACTACCGCTCGAAAGCCTGACAAGACGATTTTTTGACCGTGTATGCAAAACAGCCCATGCTTCAGAGCCCTCTCGGGATCTCACAGCATGGGCTGTTTCTGGCTTCCTATCGTTTAAACCGTTCGACTTCCTCTTGAAGCGTGTCCGTAATGGCGTTTAAATGCTCCACAGCGTTGGTCATTTCATAAAGGGATGAAGACTGCTCTTTCGAGGACGCATTGATTTTATCCGCTTCTTCAAGAATCGCCTGAGACTCTTCTGCGAGACTTGCAACTTGTTCAGATGCCGCATTCGACTTCTCGAGAATCACTTCTGAAGCTTTTGATACATCATTCATTTTCAATCCGATATTTCCGGTGTTTACTTTCACCTGATCAAACAGGGACGTGACTTCTCTGACGCTGTCCGCATTGTCATTAATCGACTCACGGATGCCGGTAAGCGATGAAACAGATTGCTTCGTATCCTGCTGAACAATTTGGATCAAATCCACAATCTCTCTTGATGATTCCGCTGTTTTCTCGGCTAATTTTCGTACTTCATCGGCAACGACGGCAAATCCCTTACCTGCTTCTCCAGCGCGCGCCGCTTCAATGGCCGCATTTAATGCCAAGAGATTCGTCTGTTCAGAGATATCATTAATCACGTTGACAATTGAGGTGATCTGGTCAGTCTTTTCTTCAAGAGACGCCATTTGCGAACCGTATTCTTTCAGTTTATCGACTGAAGTCTGCATCGATGATTCTGTATCCTTGACAATTGCCATACCTGACAAACTCGTCTCCTCGGTATTGGTAATGGCATGATTCACCTCAAGAGCCGAAGTGTTTAAGACATCAAGCTCACCAACAATATCCTGAATGGACCTGCTGGCTTCCATCACCGTCTCCGTATTCGTCTCAATCGCTCTTTTCAGACTGTCTATACTGCCGGATACGATATCCGAATTGCTTTGATTCTCTTCGATGGAGGCCAGGAGTTGCTCCGTGGAAGCCTGTATTTCACTGGATGTATCGATCATTCTTCCGGTCATGGATGACAGATTCGCAGATGTTGTGGAAATACTTTGAGACAGAGAAGCAATTTCATCTTCTCCTTGATAGACCACATCTTCGCC
This sequence comes from [Bacillus] selenitireducens MLS10, assembly GCF_000093085.1. Classification (GTDB taxonomy): domain Bacteria; phylum Bacillota; class Bacilli; order Bacillales; family Salisediminibacteriaceae; genus Salisediminibacterium; species Salisediminibacterium selenitireducens. The sequence continues at coordinate 2,854,648 of NC_014219.1, forward strand.
GCTGAAATTACCTTCTCCAATCTGTTTCGCCCGAACTTCCAGTTTATTTAATTTCTTAACGAATGACCTTACAACAAATACAGATAACAGAATAAAGACACCAAAAATGAGGATAATTCTTGATACCGTAAACAAAAGTGCTCCTTCGACGGCTTCGTAAAATTCATAAGAATATGCGCCGACTGACAGATTCCACTCCCACGGCTCAAAATATAGCGCATAGAGCACCTTCTCTTCCACAGAACCGTCCGGCTCTTCCCACGCGTAATAATAGATTCGATCCTCACTGTCTGCACGTTTGGCAATGTCTTTAATTTCACGAATGACATATTCCCCATCCGGATTTTGCAACTCTTCCCCGTTCGCTCCTTCGAGGGCCGGGTGCATTTCCGCGATATAATCATCACTCCAGACAATCGGATAACCCTGATCTCCATACAGAAACTGAGAACCTGAGAAATCGCGTGTTCCGTCTTCCTGCATTGGGCCAAGCAGTGTCTCCTTCACGAACTCCTGCGCTTCTTCTTCTGTCTTCAAGCCTGACTCGACAAGACTGTATGCAGCCTCAACTACACCCATGGCCCCTTCTGTAATCGAACGGAGGTGGTCTTCAGACTCTTCTTTTGCCAAATCTCTTGTAGAAGTACTCACAGACCACGTAATAAGAGCCCCAAGCGTGACCATGATGATTAATACGCCTAAAAAAAGTTTCGTCGTTAATTTAAGCTGTTTCATAAACATCCTCCTCCAAAAATATCTTCCACTTAAGTACGTAATTCTTCATAGCTTGATTATACTGCACACCTTTATGGATGAGTAGATATTTTTGTCGAATTTCGTCGAAATCCTTCCTTCTTCAGAGATCCTTTTCTTATCGCCAAAATCATTAGCGAGGCTGGTCGACTATTTTCGGTATTCTGATTCGATTAATCATTGAATGTTTAGGCGTAAAGCAGATATCACTTGGAAAATGGATCAAGGCCCCTTTACATGGTACATATTTAAAAATACAGCCTTTCACTATGACTATCACTGAGCAATTCTGGATATCTGCTTTCTTTTGATCCATATGAATAACACTCCTGAGCCTTCCCCATAATCCTGACAACCGTTATCGGAGTCGAGGTCTTGGCAAACTCACATGGTAAAGCTGAATCATTTATTATCCTGTTAAGTCATTGCCTTCTAACTCAAAGCTGTACACACGATCATGACCATTCTTCAATACCCCGGCCCTCTCTGTCAGACTCGTTAATTCCAGAAAGCCGGATTAATGTACCGGGATTTACTGCAACCCTAGTGAAATCATAAAAAGGGAACAAAAATCAGTGCTCACTCCACTAAATATGAAAAATCATACAGTGTAAGCGCTGTAATTAACTGGTTTATTATAGTTAAGTCTTATTTTCGCCCACAACGGTTTACATACCCCCACCCCCCATGTTAAGCTTCTCACATCTAATACCCGACAGGGTATATAAACAGGAGGGAATTTTCAATGAATAAAACGTATAATCCGATTTACTTTTTAGCCGCGCTTGGAAATGGTGGGCTCGCAGTATCCTTTTTTATGTACTTTATGTTTATGATTCCGCATGAGGGAACGCCGATGGCAACCTTCAATCACATTTATCCCTATTTAATGGGAGGCAGCGTACCTGTGCAAATAGCGATTGTCATTGTTGCAACAGGGATGATTTATTTTACAGTCCGTCACTTCCAAAAGCTCTTTTGGAATCTGTCACAATGGAAGCAGTTCAAGCAAACAGAGGCTTATCAAAAAATGCTTGGCACAAATGCAGAGGTCAGCTTTATGGCGATTCCGTTGACACTCTCCATGACCGTTAATGTTTTGTTTGTGCTGGGTGCCGTATTTATTCCGAATCTCTGGAATGTGATTCAGCTTCTGCTGCCATTTTCACTGGCAGCATTCGCGGCGATCGGCGCATATGCTCTGACACTCTTTATACCAATGATGACACGCTTCTTCACTGACAATGGCTTTAATACAGAAGCAAACAATAACTTCAGTCAGTTGCTTTCCACTTTTGCCTTTACAATGATCGCTGTCGGACTTGCAGCACCTGCAGCGATGAGCAGTATCACTTTCGTTTCTGTAACCGGTATGATCTTATCTATCCTGTTCCTCACAGTCGCAGTCGGACTGCTCGCTGTACAGGGAACACTCGCAATCTCCGCTATTTTGAACAACGGGATTGCCAAAGAAGGCAGTGCAACCGTCTGGATTTTGATTCCGATCCTTACCCTAGTTGGGATCACATTTGTCCGACTCGCATCCGGTGTATCTCATAACCTGCTTGGCACTAATCCAAACGATATCATGATGTTCCTTGTTATTGGCGCATTGGTCACTGTCCAGACATTTGTCGGTTTGCTCGGTTATTCCGTCCTCACAAGAAATGGTTACTTCTCTGAATTCACCAACGGGAAAAACAAAAGCCCAGGAAGCTATGGTCTGATTTGCCCGGGAGTTGCCTATTTCGTTCTCGGTATGTTTTTTATCCAATGGGGCCTTGTTAACCCGGGAATCGTTGATAAATTCTCACTCACTTACTTTGTCATCATGACACCTTTTGTACTTGTACAAATAAAAACCATCCAGGTTCTTGGCAAGTTGAATGTGAAACACTTCCCTTTCGAATCTCTCAAAACTGCAAAGAGTTCAGCAAATAGAATTGCTCGGGCATCATAAACTTCTCGATAAAACAAATCAACACACACTCTTCCGTTAGGGGGCAGTGTGTGTTGATTTGATGATTTTCTTCCTGAAATGAAAGAAGTTCTGTAAGCCTCTCTCAATACAATCATTTCTTCCTCACACGCTCAATCGGCATTCACCGGCCTTTGCCAAACAGCCGGGTCACTTCTTCAGCCAGTCTCGACCGCTCAACCTTGGTCATCCTCAAGACAGCGGAATAATCACTTTCCTTCATTCGTTCCGCAGCATAGACGAGTCCGTTGTTCACGCTGTCGAGATAGGGAACATCAATCTGATTCGGGTCGCCAAGCAGAATGTACCTCGACCCTTCTGCGCCGCGGCTCAGTAAAGTTTCAATCTCCGTCGGGGTCGTATTCTGTGCTTCATCGATGATAACGGTACGGTTCGGGATACTCCGTCCCCTGATATACGCCATCGACTCAAAATCAATGATGCCGTTCATCCCGTCCATGATCCCCGTCATCTTCTTGCGGTCTCCCTGGGCATCAAAGAGCACCTCCAGATTGTCGAGAATCCCTTTCATCCATGGCAGTGTTTTCTCGAGATCGTCGCCCGGGAGAAAGCCGCGCTCTCTGCCGACGGCCACCTCTGCACGGGTGACCATGACGCTTCTTCCGACTTCCTGCTGCTTTTGCAGCGCCGAAGCAAGCGCAAGGAGCGTTTTGCCTGTTCCCGCGCCTCCCATCATAATGACCAGATCAAGTTCGTCATCAAGCAGGGCTTCAGCCGCCATCTTCTGTTCTTTGTTTCTCGGACGGATTTTCTCATAAATGACTTCCTGATCGCCGATATGCTTAAAGGTCTGTGCATATTTCACACCGTTCTTCTTCACGACCCGAAGAAGAATGGAGGACTGCATCCCTTTCAATGTCAAAAACGTATTCGTAAAAAAATCATCATCCACAGCCTGTTCCCCGAGAAGGGGCAGGAGTTCACTGAGCGGCATCTCACCACCCGATGCATACACCCGGCTGATCTGTTCATCACTCGTATCAAAGGTCCGTTCACCGCTGTAGAGGTCTTCTGTATGTCGGATCAGCTGGTCTGTCAGATAGCTTTGCACGTTGAGTCCCAAACGCCTGCCCTTCACCCGCATCGCTTTATCGTTAGTTACCATGAGAACGTGATGGCCTTCTTCTTTCAAGTTCACCGCAACGGATAAGATCCGGTTGTCATTCGTCCGTTCCTGAAGGAGCTGATCGACGAGCGGGCTCTTCCCATGATTGATCTCCACACGCAGTCTGCCGCCGCCTTCAAGTTCAACAAAGCCTTTGTCGATAATCTGCTGTTCTTCTTCGAGTTTATCGAGTTCATTGATAAACCGTCTTGCATTCTGCCCTTTTTCATCAGGCCTTGTCTTATGCTTCTCCAATTCTTCAATGACGATGAGCGGGATGACCACCTCATGTTCCTCAAATTGAAACGGGGCAATCCAGTCGTGCATAATGACACTTGTATCGAGTACCATTGTCTTTCTCTCCATAACGGATCCCTCCTCAGCCATCTGCAATGCGATTGGTCCATCATCAACCGGCAAAGATACATCAAAGCGCCATTGGGCGCGATGATCCCTGCATACCGATCTATTCCCTTTTTCACTGTACCGGTAATCACCAATTAATAGAACAGGCATATGCCGTTCAGGCAACCGCGCTCTCAGTCTGTCTCATCCCTTTCACCACCATTCATCAAAACGAAATACGATTAAAACGTATAATATAAATAATTATATTGAATTTAAATAAACGCATTAATATATATTCGTTTACTTTATACAATTTCCAGCTTATAATGAACATAACCAAAACGAAAGTGGGTGCCTGATATGATCATTCCGTTTCACACGACTGTGCATGTGGATCTTGCCGCCGCAGGAGGCAAAGGACTGAATCTTGTACAGATGACCGCCGCTGGCATGAACGTCCCGGAAGGCTTCATTCTTTCAACGGAAGCCTTTCAGCTGTTCATCGATCATAACCGCCTCTCGGATCCTGTCCAGGCCATCTTGAAAGACCTCGATGCCCATGATTCAAACGGACTCGAAGAGGCCTCTGCCGCCATTCAAAGGCTCATTCAGGACGCCGTCATCCCTGAAGCCGTTTCTTCTCAGGTCAGCGCCCAATATCGGGCCCTGCCCTCTGCCCGTGTGGCCGTTCGTTCCTCTGCCTCCGCCGAGGACCTTCCGGAGACGTCCTTTGCCGGTCAACACAACAGCTATTTGCACATCGGGCAGGAAGAGGCCCTCCTTCAGGCGGTAAAGGACTGCTGGGGGTCTCTTTGGAACCCGAGAGCCATCGCCTACCGGTTCAACAACGGCATCCCTCAGACGTTCCCCACCCTCTCCATGGCTGTCGTCGTGCAGTGCATGGCTGAAGGCGATGCTGCCGGTGTCATGTTCACCGCGAACCCTCTTAACAACCGGCGGGATCAGCTGTTCATCAACGCCTCCTGGGGAATGGGAGAAGCCGTAGTCTCCGGCATGGTTACCCCTGATCAGTTCATTCTCGAGAAGCAGTCCGGAAATCCCGTCTCCTCACGAATCGCCACGGAGACCGTTCAGGTGATGCCAAACGACGACGGTCACGACACGGTTCCGGTCCCTTCGCACCTGCAAGACAAAGCCAGCCTCACGGATGACCAGCTCCGTGAGCTTCATGAACTGGCCGCTGCCGTGGAACAATACTACCAAAAGCCGATGGATACAGAATGGGTTCTCGGTCGTGACGGTACCGTCCGCATCGTGCAGGCCCGTCCGCTCACCGGCCTTCATCCCCTGGTTGAAACCAATGACCCGCCTGAAGAAGGGCTCCGTTTCTATTTCTCCTTCACCCGCGTCTCTCAAGGGATCAGTGTGCCGTTCACGCCCCTTGGCATCGATGTTCAGCGCCTCGAAATGTGGGGTGCCCTGAAGGTGCTCGGCATCCGTGCCGGCAAATCACCAAAGGGCTTCAAAACAGCTGAAGGCCGCATTTACTGGGACTTTACCGAACTGATCCGAAACAAAAAACGGGCGACGAAGATGGCGGACAGCTTGGCCATGAAAGATCCCGTCGCCGGTGAACTGATCAAGGCCTTCATCCGGGAAAACGAAGAAGAACTGACTGCGAAACGAGACAGACTGAAGCTGCCGCCGCGGCTCTTCGTCTTGATGATCCGCATGGGCATCCGGGTCGCAGGTGCAATGCTTCGCCCTGAACAGGCGGAGAAGCGCGCCGTCAAACTTGCAGAGGACCATCTCAGACGAATGACCAGACAGGCAGATAAGGCCAGGACCATCAGAGATGAAATCGCCGTCGTCGATACCATTATGGAAAACGCCATGCGCGTTATCGTCCATCAGTGTGCCTATATCGTTCCGGGAATGCTCGCTGAGAAGCGGGCGGAGAAGCGCCTGAAAAAACTCACCGGAGATACCCGTCTCCTTCTCCCGGTTATTAAGGCCCTGCCGAACAGTCCCACCACGCAGATGGGGCACCGCCTCGTCACTCTTGCCCGTGAATATGAGAGAAACGGACAGTTACCGGATCAAAACGATCCTGCCATTCAGTCTTTTCTCGGTGAATTCGGCCATCGCTCCAATGTGGAACTCGACGTCGGCATACCCAATTGGCAAGAAGATCCCGCCTATATTCTGAACCTGATCCACACATACATGACGCAGGACACCGAAGCGCTCTATGACCGACTCGCCCAGCGTGAGACAGAATCAGACCAGGCCGTCGAAGCCATCTCCCGGCTCGTCAAAGAGAAAAAGGGCCGGCATGCAGCGGCACAGATTGAACAGGACTGCCGCTATATCCGCAATCTGCTTGGCCTTCGGGAACGCCCGAAATTCGACCTGATCCGCTCCTTCGCCCTGGTCCGGAAACTTCTCCTTGAAGCCGGTGATGAACTGGTGGAACAGGGCGTGATTGCTCACCGGGACGAGATCGCCTTTCTTCACAGGCGTGAGATTCTTAACCCGGAAGGCTCCTATTCCGAACAGATCGCCAAACGTAAGGCGCAGTTTGAGCATCAGCAGTCGATCCGGACTGTCCCGCGCTTCATGACCAACACCGGGGAAACGATCTACGGGAGTGAACCAGTTGGAGAAGAGGACCACGTCCTGACCGGCTTCCCCATTGCCTCCGGCGTCTGTACCGGAACCGTCCGTGTCATACATGATCCAAAGGGTGCAGCCCTCTCTGACGGGGAGATCCTTGTCACCCACAGTACGGATCCGAGTTGGACGCCGCTGTTCCTCAGTGCCGGCGGCCTGATCATGGAAACCGGCGGTACCGGCTCCCACGGCGGCATCGTCGCAAGAGAATACGGCATTCCCGCTGTCGCCGGCATTGAACGAATCAGTGAGAAACTTGCCACAGGTGACCAGGTTCGAATCGACGGCAACACCGGACAGATCGTGATCGTCAAGAAAGCCGGATCAGCTGATGAGGAAGCGCCGCTAATCCACGGAAAGGATGAGCTCGCATGACGAAACCAAACCGGGCCCGCAAATCACCAAAACGTGAACAGCTGTTGGATGCGGCAGAACAGCTGCTCATTCAAAAAGGCATCCAGGCCGTCACGGTCGAAGAAATCGTCCGTGAGGCGGATGCCAGTAAAGCTACGTACTATAAACATTTCAACGATAAGAAGGCCATCGTCGCCCACGTCGTCGAACGTGTCTTCCATCTCTCCTTAAACAGGATTGAACAGGTCCTTAAGGAAGCCAAAGACCAGAAGCTGACCCAGGAGAGCTTTCTCGCCGTCTTTGATGTAAAAGACTATGAAGCCCTGTTTCAGTCCGACTTCCTGAAGGAACTGAACAGCCAGTACCCGGATCTTGTCGATCAGTACAACGACTGGGTCATGACAAAGCGCCTGCCGTTATTTCGGGAACTGATGCGCATGGCCAAGATCGACGGCATTATCCGCATCGACATAGACCCCGATGTCCTCATTCACTACACCTTCGCAGTCAGGCAAGCGATGAAGGATCTGTTCAGGCATCAGCCCGAGGTGATGGAACAATACGATCTGAAGGACTTCAGCGAACAGTTCTTCGACATTTACCTGAACGGGATTCTTGAGAAAAAGTAAGTGCCCACCATAATCACCGGAACATTTTGGATCTGTTTGTTAATTAAGAAGCAAGGCATATTGCCTTGCTTCTTAATAACGCGAAAGGGTTCGCCATATAACCAATAAGGCATTTGACACTCCCCACGACTAAAGTCGGGGGATTCTTGGGAACAGAGCGTACTTGTTAAAGCGTGGCATACACGCAAAACAGCGGTTTCTCTTATTAACCAAGCGAACCCCGTCTGACCGACGGTTTTTTGTTTCCGTTTATGAAAGGACACGTAACCCTTCTTGTAAGATGTTTCGACTGGCGTTGATGTCACGATCATGGTGCGTACCACAAGAGGGGCACGTCCATGATCGAACACGCAAATCCTTTTTGCCGTCATGATGACCACAGGATGAACAAAGCTGACTGGATGGGAACCATCGGTCAATTTTGATGATCGTGCGATCATGCCACTCCGCCTTGTACATCAACATATCCTTAAAAGACGACCAAGATACGTCTGAAATGGCTTTTGACAGCTTCTTATTTTTCAACATTCCTTTGGCGTTTAAATCTTCGATACAAACGACATCGTGGTTTTTGATGATCGTTGTACTGAGTTTTTGAAGGAAATCCGTTCGTTGATTGGCGATCTTCTCATGGATTTTGGCAACTTTGACCTTTTGCTTTTGATAGTTTTTGGCTTCACGCAACGGTTTTCCGTCTTTCTTCGCCTGTTCATAGCGTCTTGACAGCTTGCGTTGCTCACGCTTTAGCTTCTGTTCCATCTTTCGTGTAAAGCGTTCGTTGTCGATCTTTTGCCCGTCTGAAAGGATGGCGAAATGGTCAATGCCAAGATCAATGCCTACGGCTGATCCTGTTGCATCGAATGGTTTAACCTCCGTTTCAGCAAGAACGGATATAAAATGCTTACCCATTGGCGTTCGTCGGATCGTGGCAGACAGAATACGTCCCTCAACATGACGGCTTTTTGCGAATTTGACGTAGCCCAGTTTCGGAAGGAAAAGGCGATTGCCTTCGATTCGCATTTGGCCGACGGTTTTAAAAGACTGAACATCGTTCTTCTTTGACTTAAATCGAGGGTATTTGTTTTGTTTCTTAATGAAACGGTTGAATCCGTCAGCTAAGTGTTTTAACCCTTGTTGCAAGGCGGTGCTGTCCACTTCTTTTAACCATTCGTAATCTCGTTTTAATTGCGGGAGTTCCGCAGAACTGGCATTGTAGGACATCCCTTTGCCTGTCTCTTTATACCTGTCGTTCCACTTCGCAAGAAAGTGGTTATAGACAAAACGAGTCGAACCGATGGTTTTCGCAATCAAGATTCGCTGTTCTCGATTGGGATAGATGCGAAAGCGATAGGCTTTATGATTTGTCATTGCGTTCACCTCCTTCTTTATGGTATATTAAGTATACTCTAAATATATCTATAAAGGAGGTTGATGTCAATGTCCAGGGTGCAAAAGCACTTGAATTTCCCAAAAGAATTGTACGAAGCGATAGAGGAATATCGAAAGGAGAATATGATTCCAACGTTTGCCAGTGCCGTCTACGAATTGGTGAGAAAAGGCTTGAAAGCCTAAGACCGTTCGCTGTCATCCCCCGAATAAATTCGGGGGTTTTCTCGCTCACAACTTATAATCGAAGATCATTTCCGCTACCACGCCATCTTCAATCGTCAGCTGCAAATCAAAGTTCTGCAGATACGCTCCCGACTCCGAATCTAAAGAACTTCTGAAAAACACCGACTCGATTCGATCATTCTCCATCTCTACATCCGCATAGCTGTTCACGGCTTCACCCAGTTCCTCATATTCGGCAGCATCCTCGATCCGGTTTCCGAGTGGAAATTGTCCGTCCACTTCCTCCACCGTATCACCGACATCGATTCCCCTCGGATCTTCAACTCCGGTTACAGAGCGTCCTCGCGATAATTCATCGTCATCGCCGGATACTCAAAAGCCTTCACATCCGAAGTCAGTCCGGCCGGTTCAAGATGGTACCCATTTGCTGTCACGATTGAGAAGCAAGTAAGCCCCTCATTTCATTGACGGGGAGGAATTGCGTCGGTTTTCCGCCTTTGATGTTAGTTTGTTGTTCAATCATAGAGAGCGTGTATCACGCATAATATCCACCCTACATGTTTATACTTTGTGTATACAATAAACCAGTAAGGTGATATAATTGTGACAAAGAATAATTCATCGAAAGAAGGTGAAAAAAATGACGACTAAGCTTCAAAAATGGGGTAACAGTCTCGGTGTAAGAATCCCTAAGTCTCATGTCCAACAACTTAACGTTTCAGATGGTAGTGAAATTGAAATCACTCTCATTAATAATTCCATTGTGATAAAACCAGTGACTAAGAAACCGACATTGGACGAATTATTATCCCAAGTAACTGAAGATAATAAGCACACTGAAATTGACTGTCATTCAACGGGAAGGGAGTTACTTTAAATGTCGGAAGTTGCTGACCGTGGAAATCTTGTTTATTTGAATTTCAACCCACAAGCAGGACACGAACAAACGGGTTCAAGATCTGCTATAGTTATTTCACCCGAATCTTTCAATAGAATCACAGGTTTTGCCGTAGTATGTCCGATTACCAGTGTTTCTAAGGATTATCCCTTTGAGGTAGCCTTACCGGATGGTTTGGCTATCCACGGGGTTATCTTAACCGATCAGATAAAAAGTCTGGATTGGAAAGCAAGAAAGCTCAATGTGGTTGATGAAGCACCTGCTGAAACCGTACAAGAATGTTTGGAGAAGATACATACATTCATTACTTAAACAAAAAACCTCACTGCTGGGATTAAAACGGACCCTACAATTGTAAAGAACAAGCCCACCGTCTCCGGCAGGCTCGTCGACTGTCTGTCTCTAAGGTTCTTCGTTACACGCCCCGTCTGTTCCCCCAAAGCAGCGCATGAATCTGAGGCAGGACATAGGCGTCGTTAAACGCGGCGTCGCCCATCGTTTCGTTGATGAGCCATTCATAGCGGTCCATCAGATGATCGCGAAGCGTCTTGTCCTCGTCTGTCACGGTGTCATCGTTGCCGACCTGGAGGTAGAACGGCACGTCCGGGTAGCGTGTCTTCACTCGTCTGGCGTAGGCGAGGTCCTCTTCGTCGAAGATCACGACCTTCAGACTGACCTGTGACGAGCGTCCTGCTTCACGGAGCCTGGTCATGATGTCATCAAGCACACCGAAATCCGTCTCCATCCTGGAGCTCGGCGGCTTCGGTGAAATCGTCAGGTCATCGATGGTCGTGAACCAGTCCTGCCAGACGCTGCCCTGGGTTTCGAGGGCGACGTCGATGGCTTTCTCTTTCAGAAGTGTGATGAACGAACCGAGGTTCTTTAATAGCGCCGGATTGCCGCCGGAGATCGTCACATGGGAAAACAGTCCTTCCGCTTCCTCGTTGAGCGCTTGCCAGATGGCGTCTTTGTTCATCTGCACGATCTCGTCTTTCGCACTCCCGTCCCAGGTAAAGGCGGAATCACACCAGCTGCAGGCGTAGTCGCAGCCCGCGGTTCTGACAAACATCGTCTTCCGTCCGGCAACCATCCCCTCTCCCTGAATCGTCGGTCCGAATATCTCGAGTACAGGGATCGTCTCAGTCAAGGTCCATCCACTCCCGTCTCGCTTCCGCATAGCTCGTTTGTGTCTCAAAGAGACGGACAAACTCCACGCGCGCGCCCTGATCTTTACTCAGCTTCGGACGCTCCTCAATCGCCCCGGCCATCTGTTCAAAGATCCAGACGACCATATTCTCCGCCGTCGTATTCATCTTCGGCAGTGTCTGATTGACGTAGCGGTGATCGAGGTGCACTTCGATGTCCTCTTTCCAGATCTCTTTAATGTCCCCAAAGTCCATCATCAGTCCGATCTCGTCCACATAGCCACTGATACCGAAGACGACCCGGTACGTGTGCCCGTGAAGATTCTTGCACTTCCCGTCATAACAGTGCAGGTGATGAGCCGCGTCAAAGCTGAACTCTTTACTGACCATCACCCGCTTTGAGTGGTATTTTAATTCGTCTTTCTGAATGTCTTCGCCAATCTTCTCAAGGTTCTGCACAATCTCAAATCCGTACATTCAGCCATTCACCTTCTCATTCAAATAGTCATCGAGTCCGTTCTTCCTGAGCTCACACGCCGGGCACTCACCGCAGCCGTCTGCGAGGATCCCGTTATAACATGTCAACGTCTTCTCCCTGACAAAATCAAGGGCCCCGAGCTCATCAGCAAGCGCCCAGGTTTCTTTCTTATTCAGCCACATAAGCGGCGTATCGATCACAAACGTATCATCCATCGCCAGGTTCAACGTCACATTCAGGGACTTGATAAACACATCCCGGCAGTCCGGATAGCCGCTGAAGTCCGTCTCACAGACCCCGGTGACGATATGCTTCGCCCCCATCGATTTGGCCATGACGCCGGCGAATGAGAGAAACAGATGATTGCGCCCCGGCACAAACGTCGACGGCAGCTCCCTGTCTTTCTGTTCAATGGCGATATCCGATCGGGTCAGGGCATTCGCAGACAGCTGATTCAATAGCGACAGATCAAGGACGGTGTTCTTCACACCGAGTTCCTTTGCGATCCCTTCTGCCACCTCAATCTCCTGGCTGTGACGCTGGTGATAGTCAAACGTCACCGTCTCCACTTCTTTGAACCGCTCCAACGCCCAAAACAGGCAGGTCGTACTGTCTTGACCGCCACTGAATACGACGAGCGCTTTCTCTTCATTTAACATACGTGTCATCCTTTCAGGAACGAAAAAAAGCCACATCCCTAAGGACATGGCTGATCAGTCGTTCCTTAGTTTTTTATAGAGGGTTTGACACTCCCCACGACTAAAGTCGGAGGATTCTTGGGAACAGAGCATACTTGTTAAGACGTGGCATACACGTAAAACAGCGGTTTCTCTTATTGACCAAGCGAACCCCGTCAGTCCGACGGTTTTTGTTTCCGTTTATGAAAGGACACGTAGCCCTTCTTGTAGGATGTTTCGACTGGCGTTGATGTCACGATTATGGTGCGTACCACAAGATGAACACGTCCATGATCGGACGCTCAAATCCTTCTTGCCGTCATGATGCCCGCAGGACGAGCAAAGCTGACTGGATGGAAACCATCGGTCAATTTTGATGATCGTGCGATCATGCCACTCCGCCTTGTACAGCAACATAGCCTTAAACGCCGACCAAGATACGTCTGAAATGGCTTTTGACAGCTTCTTATTTTTCAACATTCCTTTGGCGTTTAAATCTTCGATACAAACGACATCGTGGTTTTTGATGATCGTCGTACTGAGTTTTTGCAGGAAGTCCGTTCGTTGATTAGCGATCTTCTCATGGATTTTGGCGACTTCGACTTTTTGCTTTTGATAGTTTTTGGCTTCATGCAACGGTTTACCGTCTTTCTTCGCCTGTTCATAGCGTCTTGACAGCTTGCGTTGCTCACGCTTTAGCTTCTGTTCCATCTTTTTTGTGAATCGTTCGTTGTCGATCTTTTGCCCGTCTGAAAGGATAGCGAAATGGTCAATGCCAAGATCAATACCTACGGCTGATCCTGTCTGATCGAATGATTTGATCTCCGTTTCTGCAAGTATGGCTATGAAATGCTTCCCTGTTGGCGTTCGTCGGATCGTGGCAGACAGAATACGTCCTTCAACGTCACGGCTTTTTGCAAATTTGACGTAGCCCAGTTTCGGAAGGAAAAGGCGATTGCCTCCGATTCGCATTTTACCGACGGTTTTGAAAGACTGAACATCGTTCTTCTTTGACTTAAATCGAGGGTATTTATTTTGCTTCTTAAAGAAACGGTTCAATCCGTCAGCTAAGTGTTTCAACCCCTGTTGCAAGGCCGTGCTGTCTACTTCTTTTAACCATTCGTATTCCCGTTTTAATTGCGGGAGTTCCGCAGAACAGGCATTGTAGGACAACCCTTTTCCTGTTTCCTTGTATCTGTCGTTCCACTTCGCAAGAAAGTGGTTGTACACAAAACGAGTCGATCCGATGGTTTTCGCAATCAAGACTTCCTGTTCTCGATTGGGGTAGATGCGAAACCGATAGGCTTTATGATTTGGCATGGCGTTCACCTCCTTCTCTATCGTATATTAAATATACTCTAAATATACTTTAAAAGGAGGTTGATGTCAATTTCCAGGGTGCAAAAGCACTTGAATTTCCCAAAAGAATTGTACGAAGCGATAGAGGAATATCGAAAGGAGAATATGATTCCAACGTTTGCGAGTGCCGTCTACGAATTGGTGCGAAAAGGCTTAAAAGTCTAAGACCGTTCGCTATCATCCCCCGAATAAATTCGGGGGTTTTCTCGCTCACAACTTATAAGCTAGAACCTCTTCTATGCACTTGTCTCAAGCTCATCTTACTGTACCACAGATCAAGAAGAGATTGAAGAGTGATGTCTGACTTCCCGACGTCTGCAGCCTGACTGTTCAGGCATCCACCCTTAATCATTAAACAATTATCCCCAGTATACTATTCCATTTATTTATCGACCTATAACAAACAGTTCACACTTTCAATGACTTTGGATACTTCGTACGGTATACCTGTTGTGCTACGCTATTTATTGAATGTTAAAAAAAGATATCATGGGGGTAATCAAATGGGGAACAAAATGTGGAAAGCAGGTTTGGCTGTTCCTGCATGCCTGGCTGTTTTGTCAGCGTGCGGCAACGATCAGACAGAAGGGGCAAACGAAAACAGCATGGAGGATGAGCTCGTCATCTATTCCACCCACGCGGAGGATATGATTGAGATGGTCGCGAATGCCTTTGAAGAAGAGACCGGAGTCGAAGTCACATACATCAACCTGATGGGGGAACTCGCAGAACGTGTCGAAGCGGAAATGGATAACCCGCAGGCCGATATCATGTTCGGTGGAGCGTCCAATCTGTTTATGGACCTAAAAGAAAAAGGCGCGTTTACACCTACGGAGCCTGTATGGGGTGAATCGATGGACCCAATGTTTAAAGACGAAGACGGCTACTGGTACGGGACGATTCAGACGCCCGTTTCGCTGTTTTACAATACCGACATGCTCAGTGAGGACGAGCTTCCTTCAGACTGGTCGGATCTCGCCGATGATCAATACGAGGATCTGCTTATTTTCCGAAATGCCCTCTCTTCTTCCGCGAGAGTGATGTATGCATCGCTTTTGCAACAATACGATCAGCAGGGCAACCTTGAAGAAGGATGGGCCTTCCTGAATGATCTCGACGCAAACACTAAGGCCTATTTCGACAGCGGAACGCTGCAGATGCAGGCCATCGGCAGACAGGAAGCTGCGATCAGCTTCTCAACGATGAACCATGTCCTTGACAATCAGATCAATCATGATTTGCCGATTGAAATCATTGATCTTGAGAGCGGGTTCCCGGTTATCACCGATGCCATCGCAATGATTGACGGCGCGCCGAACCCGAATGCCGCAGAGGCCTTTCTCGAATTCGCCGGCAGTGCAGAGATTCAGGGGATGCTTGCACAAGAATTTAACCGTATGCCGACAAACGAAGAGGCTCTCTCCCTTTCACCCGACTGGATGCAGGACATCACGTTCAACGTCATGGACGTGGACTGGGATCACCTCGCCGAACACCAGGCGGACTGGATGCAAACCTGGGATACAGATGTGAAAGACAGTGAAAAAGATGTTGAATAAATGAAACGGTTTATGATGATTCTCCTCACGGGGATTCTGATCGGCCTTGTTCTGTATCCAACCCTAAACACGCTCCTGGTCAGCCTCACCGATGATCAGGAGCTCTCTTTTCATCATTATCTGTATCTCTTCTCGAGTGAGGGCTCCCTTGAAGCCATGTTGAATACCCTCTCGCTCGGTCTGTTGACCGTTCTGATTTGCGGGACAATCGGCACTTTTCTTGCTTTTTTCGTGCATTTTTTTGATTTCCCATTCAAACATTTGCTTGATAAGCTTCTGCTTTTGCCACTCGTGATACCCGGAGTAATCATCGTGTTTGCCTTTATTCAGCTTTATGGCGAGAGCGGGATGATCACCAAGACCGTTGAAGGCGTGTTTCAGCTCGACGGTATTCCCTGGTCGTTTTCAGGCTTGAGCGGGATCCTGATGGTTCATGCCTATACCCAGTATATTTATTTCTATATGAACGTTTCGGTTGCCATTAAGCAGCTCGACCGATCGACCATTGAAGCGAGTGTGAATCTCGGTGCCTCTGTGTTCCGAACGTTTCGAACCGTGATCTTTCCCTATATCAGACCGGCGTTGATCGCCTCAGCGATGTTGACATTCATGACCGGCATCGGATCTTTTGCAGCCCCGAATATCATCGGCGGGTATCGTGTCTTAACGACCCAGGTACTCATGTCAAAAGCCAATCTGTTTATGAATCTTGCCGCGGCACAGGTCATGGTCCTTGCTCTCTTTGCCGTCACGTTTTATTTCTTGGCAAGGCACTACGAACAGAAAAGCCAGTTTCAAGGAGCCGTCAAGGCGGTGCCGATCAAACCGGTTCACATCAGGAGCATACCGCTCAAACTGATCTTGTCCTTTACCGGTATACTGACAGCCATCATGATCAGCCTGCCGATTCTGACGATCATCATCCTCTCCTTTGTCAAGCCGGGCACGTGGATGATTGACATCTTCCCTTCCGCGTTCAGTTTCGATAACTATGAGCGGATCTTTACAGACCGCCGCAGCTTTATTCCCTTTTTCAACAGCCTGCAGATGGCGCTCTCCGCGGCCGTGATGGCAACTCTCATTGCGCTGCCTGCTGCCTATCTGATGACAAGAAGCAAAATAAAGGGGCGATCATTCCTAGAGTTTCTCATTCTCCTGCCATTCGCCCTCCCTGCGAGTGCCGTGGCCATCAACCTGATCAATGCCTACAACAGTGCACTGATCGGCACATGGGTGATTCTTCCCCTTGCCTACACCATCAGTATGCTGCCCATCGCCGTCAGAAGTATTGCCGTTTCGTTCGGGAGGCTGAGCGAGACATATGCCCAGGCATCGGACAACCTCGGTGCAAAAGCCTCTCAGACGTTCATGAGAGTCACACTGCCACTGATCGCTCCAGGCGTTTGGGCCGGATTCCTGCTTATATTCATCGCGAGTCTTGGTGAGTATACGCTGTCGGCTTTTCTGTATAATGCCGGCAACCGACCGGTTTCGATCGCCATGATCAGCCATATGTATCACTTTGAAATCGGGATGTCCATGGCCTATGGATCTCTCATTCTCCTCGGTGCTTTGGCAGGGATCCTGATGTTATCCATGCTTCAGCGAAAAATCCACGGATAAGGAGTATTCACCATGATCAAAACCGGCTGTACCGATACGATCAAAACCCGTAATGAAGACAGTTACGGGACGACAAAGAGTGCCGCATTCGTCATGGACGGTGCGTCCGCCCTGATTGAACCTGCGGATCCTCACTTGCAACATCCGGTCCATCATTTCGTCACGTGGTGGATCGATTACCTGACTCAGACACTCGATGACAAGAGCCGTTCGATCGACGCAATTATTGAAGCAGGTATCCACGCATACCGCGCCGCTTTCCCTGAGTCACAGAAGCATACGCCACTCGAAGCCGTCTCATCCACATTGGCGATTGTGCGCCAGGAACAGGACGTCCTCCATGCTTATGTGCTTGGTGACGCTGAAGTGATTATGGCAAAGAAAAACGGTGAAATCGTCAGTGTGACGGATCCGGCCATTCAAAAGAATGATGCCGAAGTCGTCTCCCTCATGGCTCAAAATCCAAATCGGGAAAACGAAATCATCTACAAAGGGTTCACAGCAGAAGAACTCCGTCTTCTGAGGAAGAACCGGCTGACGATGAATACAGAAAGCGGCTATCCGATCCTGTCTGATGATCCAAGCGCTGCATACCGGGCTCAGGAAATCCAGGTACCGCTTGCTTCCTTGGAGGACGTCCTTCTTCTGACAGACGGGCTGTATCCACTCTATTCCGAGTTAACAAAAGAAACTCTCATCACAATGGCACGAACGGACGGACCCGATGTGCTCATTAAAGCCGTACGTCATCTGGAATTAAACGATCAAAAAAAAGAAACCGTAAAACGATTGAAAACACACGATGATGCCACCGCCGTGTATGTGAGCAAATGTTCAGCACTGTCCGGGCAGGAGGAATGACCATGCAGATTGATATCCGCAATCTGAGCTGTGACTATGACGGGTTCCGTGCCGTCCATGCAGTCAATCTGAGTATCGAAAGTGGCGAGTTCGTTGCCGTGCTCGGGCCTTCCGGGTGCGGGAAAACAACCTTGTTAAAAGCTCTCTCAGGCCTTGAGACGATCTCTGAAGGATCCATTCATTTTGACAACCGGCGTGTGGACACACTGCCCCCGAGGAAGAGAAACGCCGTTATGGTCTTTCAAAACTACGCGCTCTTCCCGCACATCAATGTCAGAGACAATGTTAATTACGGGCTCAAAGTCCGAAGTCAGTCCAAATCCACGCATCAGCACCTCACCGATCGTGCCCTTGAACGGGTCAGGATGACAGCCTACAAAGAGCGGCAGATCGATGAACTGAGCGGTGGCCAGCAGCAACGGATTGCCCTTGCAAGAGCGCTCGTTGTCTCTCCGGATGTGCTGTTATTCGATGAACCGCTCAGCAATCTTGATGAGCAGCTCCGCATCGACATGCGGCAGGAAATCAGGCACATTCAAAAGGAAGAGGGGATCACCAGCCTCTACGTCACACATGATCAGGATGAGGCGATGGCGATCGCAGACAGAATCGTTGTGATGAACGATGGCATGATCCAGCAAATCGGAACACCTGAAGACATTTACCGAAATCCGGCCAATCTGTTCACGGCCGAGTTTGTCGGGGAATGCAACATCTTACATGAAACGGATGAGACGATCACGATCGGCAGGCCGGAAGATGTTCTTTATGACCCGAAAAGCCCCGAATTCGCCCGCGTCGAATGGGTCGAATACAAAGGAAGCCTGAAGCGGATCAAACTGACCTGGAAAGACAAGCCTGTGAAGATGGATCTCTTCACACGGGACCATCCCGGGCTGTCCCTTGCTCCGGGCGAATCGATTCCAATTCGCTTTGACCACTCAAAATCGATCAGCCTTTCAAGATAGCATGCGTGTTCACCGATGTAGGGTTTCTGCAAACAAACGTAAATCCCCATCCATCAACAAACGCCATCATGAACGCCCCCTGATTAACAGGAAGCCGTCCGTGATGGCGTTTTGTCTTTCTCTTGACGACGCGTCCGGTGACCTTACGCGTCTATTCCAGGTGCGAGTTGCCTCTTAAAGTACATAAACACGATATACTCTCCGTTTAACAGGCCTCCCTCGTCCCCGGTGCCGGTCTTCTTGAAGCCGTTCTTCTGAAGGATTCGCTGCGAAGGGATGTTGTCCGCCAACGTCTTCGCGAGGACCTGCCTGAACCCGTGTTCACAGAGAGAAATAAGAAACTGCCTCATCGCTTCTTTCGCAACACCTTTCCCGGTATGTGCCTCCGCAACGCGGTAGCCGACACTGCAGGAATCGCCGTCAAGATCAAACGCATTGATGCGCCCGATGATCGCGCCTTCCCCGTCCCGGATCAGATAAAAATAACCCTCGCCTCTGTCCTGTTCATCCAGGAGTGCCTGATGACGAACGGCAAAGGTCTCCGGGTTATAGTAGGCTTCTCCGCGCCCGGGCACAGACCGTTCAAAATACGCTCGGTTTTCTGTTTCAAACGCCAACAGGTCCCGGGCATCGTCCTTGCGTAATGCAGTCAGTTGAATCGTCATGGTGGTTTCTCCTCCTGATGTTGGGTATTTCGATATAAACAAACAAGATGATTGCTTCACGCTTCTGACTCTGAACCGATATGTTTCAATGCCTCTCGTCGACTCAATGGCCTGAGGGGTGTGGCATGCACAAAATCCCGGACGGCTTCGGGGTTTGTCTTCCCGTACTCCCGAAGCGCCCAGCCGATCGCTTTGGCAATGAAGAATGCCGGGTCTTCGGCGTGTCGCCTGCAATACGTAAGGAGGCGATCTTCATCGGTATCCGCCTTATAGGACAACTGATGCAAAATCGCCGTACGCCTGACCCAGAGATCCTCATCAGTGACCCAGGCATCCATCACGTCCACGGCTTCCGGATACGCCTTGACAATACGTCCCACCGGGCCTGATGCAAGCCCGTCCACCGTATCCCACCAGGACTTCGTACCAATGAGCGTCTTCAGTTCTTCTAAATCCCCGGGCCCGAGCTTCTTTTCCATCCGCTTTAACAGATCCATCGCCACGTACTGATACTCCCGCTCCGGCATCATCCAGAGTTCATGAATAAATCCCCAGTCCACCGGCTTCTTCGTCACCTGCCAGGAAGTGAAGAGAGGCCCCGTAATCTGCCTTCTCTCTGTCGCCTGAACACCAAAGAAGGGAAACTGATTCTTCATGTACGCGGCCATTTTTTCAGCTTTGTGCGGATCTTTGACTTGTTCAAAGGCATTGGTCAATTCGGTCAGATTCATGTGATCACCTGCTGTTTACTGTTTATCACGACAATCAAGTGAAAGTTACAATCGAAATGCGGATGTCTGCCCCTGCATATCCTGTGCCAATTTCGATAACTCTTCTATCCTGCCTGTAGTCATCTTCAAACGGGAAACAGATTCCGCGATGGAAGAGGTCACTTCCTGAGCACCTGCCGCATTTTCTTCGGACAAAGCAGACAGACTCTCCATAACCTCAATTAATTTATCTTTCTGTTTGAGAAGTTCTTCAGATCGTTTACTAATCCTGTTCATATCACGATGATTGTCATCAAGTCCTGATTTAATTTTTTCGAATGAGGAACTTGCTGACTGAATATCTTTTGTTTGTTCATCCGAACTATCAGATAGCTTCTTCATAATCGCAACACTTTGATCTGTTTTGTCTGATAAATCGTCGATGACGGTATCGATGTCCTGAGAAAAACGATTGGACTGCTCCGCCAACTTGCGGATTTCATCAGCGACAACAGCAAATCCCTTTCCTGCTTCACCTGCACGTGCAGCTTCAATGGATGCGTTTAGTGCAAGCAAATTTGTCTGTTCAGCAATCGAACTGATCTGCTTACTGGCTTCTTCTATCTGATCCGTGCTTTCTTTCGTAGTCTGGATCACTTCGGAAATATCACTAACCGCGTTCGAGGTAAGCTCATTTGATGCAAAAACACGTTCAATCGAATACTTCCCCTCCTCACTGAGAGAGGATACCTCTTGCATTGACTCCTTCAATGCATCAAGTTCACCGCTATTTTCTTCAAGATTACCTGCAATCTGAAGATTCGCCTGAGTACCTTCTTCCGTCGATTCAGCCCCGTGCTCTGCAGAGGTTGCAATTTCATTCATCGTATGTTCAAGTTCATCGAACATCCGTTCAATGTCCGACGTATTTTCATGCAGTTCACCGGACATTTCTGCAATTGACTCAGATTGTTTAATGGTCTTGGAAATGAGTGAGACGAACGATTCCTGCATTTGATCCAATGCTTTTTCGACATCATCGATTTCCTGATAACTTTTCGAACCGCCTTCTCTGCGAATCGAATTTGTAAAATCACCTTGTCCGATTTGCCGGCAATGTGTGATCAGCCTGTTCATCGGCTGAAACATCTTTTGTAACATGAACCATGTGATAATGGCGAAAAGAAGAATACTGCCACTGATAACGGCTGCCTGAACCCACAATAGGGTCTGCATGGTAGATGTCAGATGCTGTTCCTCGACTCCTACGTCCATCGCACCAAACAATTCACCCTCCACGGTAATCGGGACCATGATATCGTATGTCCAGGTATCCTGTAAATCGGCAAAAAAGCGGGATGTCATTACGTTCCCTTCAGCAGCACCACTGACAGTATAAGGATCATCCTCGTAGGTGTTGCCAATGCGTTCCTCATCGCTGTGAGCGATCGCTTCAATCTGTTCCCGGTCGATGACAATCGCATAAGCGAATGCATCATTGGCTGCCTTTGATTCCACGAAATCCTGCAGAAGAGGTTCAAAGTTATCCGGATTTTCCGCTATAATCATTTCCGCCTGCCCGGCAATTTCTTCTACCGTGAGTGTTGCTTGATCGATCCCGGAATCAATAATATCCCGTTCTAGAAATTGATAGAGCAAATACGTACCTGTGAGCATGACGATTGTAAACAGCGAAATAATCGAAATGACAATTCGCTTCTTCATAGATGGTTGTCGCATAGAATAAAAGCGCTCCTTTTGATTGATTATTGAACTTTTGATTACCACTTAAATTGTTTGATTTGATCTTCCATTTCTGATGCTAAATTGTTCAGCTGATGAATTTCTTCAGCCATGGTTTCCACAGCGTTGACACTCTCATTAACCGATGCTGAAACTTCTTCACTTCCGGCCGCGTTCTCTTCAGCAATTGCCGAGAGGCTCTCCATGAGACCAATAAGATCATTTTTCTTTACTTCAAGAGATGCAACAGTCTTTGTAATAACCTGATTCATTTCATCAATCGAAGCGATCGATGACGACATATTTCTAAAAACTTCCTCGGTCTGCTGTACACTGTCGTTTTGACTGTCTGAAATTGTAACGACATCTTCAATGGTTTTGACGGCGCCATCGGTTTTATCTGAAAGCTCATTCATAACACCTGCAATCTCTTCAGTGAACCGATTTGACTGTTCGGCAAGCTTTCGGATCTCTTCGGCAACAACAGAGAAGCCTTTTCCTGCTTCACCGGCCCTTGCAGCTTCGATCGAAGCGTTCAGTGCCAGGAGATTCGTCTGTTCAGCAATGCCGGTAATCTGTGCGCTGGACGTTTGGATCTTTTGCGCACTGTCTTTCGTCGTAAAGATAACATCACGGATCGTTCCCATTGACTGGTTCATTTCCTTGTTTCGTTCAAGGAGAGTCTGCATCGTCGTGTTTCCTTTGTCCCGAAGCTCCTGAAGTTCTCTTGTGACGGTGCGAAGATCATCACTCTGTTTCTTGTTCTCGTCAAGAAGAGACCCGAGTTCGGTGTTTTTCATCATGCCTTCTTCGGTATTCTCAGCCTGCTCGACGGCCCCTTTAGCCATCTCTGATACAGTAGAATCGACATCCCGAAATGTCGTCCCCGCAGTCTGGCTCGACTCTTCAAGCCGATCAGCGGATTCATTCAGTGTCTGGGCTTTCTTTTGAGTGCCACTTAAAATGTCAATCAGTGATCGCCTCATTTTGTCAATCTCTGCGATCATGTCATTCAATTCTCTCGATTTACCGTTGTCTAGTTTCTGTTCGGACAGATCACCCTCCCCGAGTCTTCTGAAGCTGTTCACCATTTGATTCATCGGCGCAAACATCTTTTGAAGAATAAAGAAAATAATGGCGATAAAAACGATGACACTAACAACCGATGAAATTGACTGACTGGCGAGGAATGTTTGTGTTAACGACAGAATATGACTCTCTGTTTCACCAATCGCTAACGTGCCGACCAGTGTTCCTGACGAATAAACCGGTGTCATGATGTCGTATGTCCATTCATTTGTCGTCTCGGCAAAATAACGTTCAGAACTCTGTTCGCCTTCCGTTGCCGCAGCTACCGTTAACGGTTCATCGTCATACGTAACTCCTATTCGTTCCGGATTGTTGTGAGCAATGGCTTCGACGTTTTCTGCATCGATCAGAACAGCGTAGGCAATGTCCGGATCTTCAGCCACCTGTTCAAGATATGCCTGAATCATACTTAAATCGCCCTCATTCAGTTCATATAGATCACCTACATGATTCGCGAAAGCCTCTGACAGCTTCACAGCCTGTTCGACACTGTTTTCAACAGCCTGATCCCGCACCATTGTGTACGTCGAAATCCCACTTCCTAAAGTTGTAAGTAAAAACAGAACAATGATCGACAGGATAATTTGTGCCTTTAATGACCATTTTTTCATATAAACTCCTCCTCGTTTTATGCATTTTTCATCAGTAAATCTTCGATGTCAGAGACCGGCATCGGTTTGTAATAGTAATAACCCTGAATCGTCTTACAACCGTGTGATACCAGAAAATCAATCTGTTCTTTCTCCTCGACTCCTTCTGCGACTAGTGAGAGCTTCAGTTTATTAGCTAATGAAATAATGAGCTCCGTAATATCACCATTATCCTCTTTTGGAATTCCTTTAATAAAGGAGCGGTCAATCTTTAATTCATTTACATTCAACCGCTTCAAGTAGGACAGGGAAGAATAGCCCGTTCCAAAGTCGTCGATGGATACGCGGATTCCCCTGTTGCGGATTTTATCGAGTACATCCATGCAGCGTTCTTCGTCATCAATCAGTATACTCTCCGTCAGCTCAAGCTTCAGTAGAGCAGGATCAAACTTCGTTTGATGAAGATACGTATCGAGTTTGGACAGGATGGCAGGATCACGGAACTGTGAGCCGGATATATTAACAGAGATCGGTACTGTATGACCCCTTTTTGCAAACGAGGCTGCAATGCGCATCGATTCCTCAAGCACCCAGTCCCCGATCTTGATCATAATCCCGTATTTCTCGGCAATTGGAATAAACACATCAGGACGGACGTATGAATCCTCATGATGCCAACGAAGCAAGGCTTCCATTCCCACGATACGTCCGGACTCGGCGTTTATCTGAGGCTGCATGTGCAGTTCAAATTCTTCGCGTTCAACTGCAGTTTGAAGGCGGTTGAAAATCATGAACTGATAGGCAGTCATTTGATTGATCCGCTCATCATAAAAAGTAAACACGGCCTGCTCATTCGGATCTTTATTATGATTTAAAGCTGCGTTAGCCTGATCGAGGAGTTGACTCGAGGTATCTTGTTTATCCGAATAAACACTCGCACCAAACGCAAGGTTCAGGAATGTGTCTTCACCGTCTATTTCGTAACTCTCCATTGCTCTTGCCGTAATCGTTTCAAGTCTTTCTTCAATCGATTCTCCTTCCTCAATCAGGAGAAACATTGCAAATTCCACATTGGTCCGGCCAATTGCCTCTCCTTCTTGCAGCGATTCCTGAAGTCTGTCACGTAAGGAGAAAATTAGGTTATTGGCGAATTCAAGCCCCTTTGCTTCTTGTATCGTTCGAAATCCGTTGATATTACAAAGCACCATGCAGGCTCCCTTTAAAGGCACCCTGGTGATTTCTTTCTCAACATGATCCAAAAAAGCCTGCTTGTTCATCAGCCCGGTAAAGGCGTCATAGGTTCGCAAATGCGCAATCATGGAATAGGCTTCAATAATTTGAGATTTATCTTCTACCGTCCCCAAAATGTACAACGTACCCTCGTAATAGAAGGCCTGCAAACCGATATCGTAATGATGATCATCCAAAACCAGTTCATGGTTGATTGATTCCTCATCGTACATGGATGCAAGTGAATCAGATGAAACATCTAACTTCTCTACCAGAGCAGGAATATCAATGGTATGTTTAATCATTATCTGATCCATGGTCTCATTGTGATAGATGACAGTATATTTAACATCCATAATAAAAAATGCCTGATCCGTTCTGGCAAGTACCGACAACATGAGTTTTAACTGATTCTGTGTAAGTTTATGACTTTCCACTTCATCCAGCAACCGTTCGTTTTGTTCATTCGCCTCAATTAAATCCTGGCGGATTCGTTTCCCCATGGAGGAAAGCGTTCGAGACAGCTCACCAATTTCATCCTCTCGTGTTTTAAATGGATCCGGAATCTCGATCTTTTCCCATTCCTCTGTTTCTTGTTTAATCTTTGCTGTTAAATGATGCAAGGGATCCGTCAGTTTTTTTGTTGTCACATATGCTATACCGACAAACAAACCCGTTGTAAGAAACAGAATGGTTCCAAGTAACTGCATCAGGCTTTGCACGGGGCCGCTTATTTCCTCTTCATCAATAACAGCAACTGCATACCAGTCCGTTTCGCTCATCTGATGGTATGAGAAGTAGCGTCCATTTTCATCAGTTCCGTCGATCGCTTCACCATTTATAAGTGACTGCAGATAAGTGGCAGGAGCTTCATCATCAAAAATAACCGACTCTTCCGGATGATAAACAGGAAGCCCGTCTCTGTTTACGATAGAAATATAACCGGTTTCGCCAACGCCATACGCGTTCAGCTCTTCGTAAAGGTCATCGAGCAGGATATCGAGTCCTATCGCACCAAGGAGTTCATGATTAGAATCACGAATGGCTTTTGAGATGGTGATCGCAGGTTTTCCCGTGCTCAAATCGATATAAGGATCCGATATGACATACTCAGAAGAAGCAACGGCATCTTGATACCACGCTCTCTCTGACAAAACAAATGATGAACGGGGTTCATAGCCCATTCGATTCGTAATAAGCGTATTCTGTGAGTCAACGGCTAGGTAAATGAGATTCGTGAATGACTGAGGGGATTTAATGGCGATGAGATCGCGGACAATATCCGGGTAGAGAGGATCGTGAATCACTCTTTCACTTGTTTCCAGTTCTTTGAGGGCGTTAATAAAGAACCGGTTGGAGGCTTGTTGCTCTGCGATTAATCCGTGTTTGGCAAAAAACTGATCAACTCGTTCAACTACGTATTCCGTTTCTTGCTCAAGCGCGTCCAATAAAAAATTGGTCGAAATACGATGAACCTGAAGCCCAACAAACAAAGCAACAATAAGAGTATTTAGGATCAAAGCACTGACAATCAGCACGATTATTTTACGTGTCAGACCAAATTTAAAGTAACTCGACACTTAGCCTCCTCCCTCCTACTTTAGATTTATTATAAATTAAATATATAGTAACTCGTTTCTAACTGTGAAGCAATAGCCTAGTTATATATATTGTTCTTTCTTAAACACACTCATGAAATAGTCGCTTTTAAATATATTTTATTTACATTTATGCACTCATGTGGGCATTGTCCATAAAAACAATGTACGAATATTGTTATGTATTTATCTGCTCGTTTTCAGTGAATGCCCCCTGAACTGCCAGTATTGATCACATTCAGAGTGCGATATCCGATTCAGCTCGATGATCTTGATCCTGCTGAGTCAATATGGCCCACTTCTCCTGCACCTTGAATGGGCCTTCAAAATGCACCCAATCGGTCCTGATGCAATACTCACCTGATGTTAAGATCTTTGATAGAAGATCCAACAGCCCTCAGATCCATCAAATCATTGATAGATCCGCGCTAACACTATCTTCTTTCATTTAACTGACGGGTCATTCCAGATACCTCTTTTCTTTAGGGTTTCCTGGCTTCCTTTGAAAATCGTGATCGTTGTACCCATGCCTTCTTCACTGTCAAGGTCGACGCTGCCCCCATGGGATTCAATGATATCTCTGGCAATTGCCATGCCGAGGCCGCTTCCTTCACCATCCTCCGTATTCGTTCCTTTATAATAGCGTTCAAAAATCTGTTCTTGATTTTCCCTGGTTATGCCCTTACCTGTATCTGAAATTTCAATCCGATCTGAATGAACGTTCACCTTAATTGAGACATCGTCATCATTATGAACAAGCGCGTTTCTTAAGAGATTCATCACTGCGCGAAAGTAAAGATGACGATCGATCTGCCAACATATATCCGATGCATCGCTGTGAAAGGTGATATCCGCCTCTTCAAAACGGGGTTCGTTCAACACCTGGATGACGAGTTCACGAACGAAACCCTCGATTGCAACCGACTCGAATGATAAAGGCAACTCCTGATGACGAAGCTTCATTGTCAAATGAAAGTCGTCAATCAGTTCTTTCATATATCGGGACTGCCGTTCAATGACTTCTGCGTAACGGTGCTGATCAGCCTGAGACAGCTGATTGTCTTTCAAGAGCTCCGCATAGCCCTGAACTGAAGCAAGAGGTGTTTTCAAATCATGAGAGACATTGTTAATCCATTCAGTACGCATGACCTCAAGTTTCTCCCTCTCTTGTTCGTGATACTCATAGGTTCTCGATACATCCTGCAAATTAGCAAATACAGGCTCGAATATCCCTTTTGCTATCTGACCGTCATCTCGGTAGTCACGATATTTGATACGCCGAATCTCATCAATCAGCTGATAAACTGGCTTTATGATTCCCGAACTGAACAGAAGTCCAAATCCAATGGCAATCAAGACATTCAACGTCAGCATTATGATTAGCGCACGTCCGGTGAAGTCAATCACAGACTGTGGATGAATCATCATCACCCAGCGACTTTCATTTAGCTCCGGCGCTCCAATCAGGTAGCTGAAAGCCTCGTAATCGCCCACGAAATACTGATGCAAGTGATCGTCCATATATTTATACCGATGGATCAGCTCCATCGGTGAATAATGCTCAAGAACATGATCAGGCTTTCTGACACTCATCACTTCAGAGCCGGTATCATCAAGGACTTGCAGCCAGGCCCCCCTTTGCTCGAGTTCAGTCAACCCCTCACTACTCACCTTCACTTCACCGTGATCAAGCGACAAATACTGATCAAAAGAACGGACAAACGTCTCCATGGATTCGCCAGAAACGGACCGTTCCGGATCTGCATTCTGATAGAAAAGCAACGCAAAAAAGAGTGTCGTATTGACAAGCAGTACGACAACCACAAGCAACAGTAATGAAATGAAGTATCTTGAAGTTAATCGCCATCTCATTTTTAAAACACTCCTTTTTACTTTTTCACATTCAAGCGATATCCCAGTCCTTTGACCGTCTTGATCAAGACCGGTGAAGATGGATTCTCCTCAACCTTCTCCCGCAGACGCCTGATATGAACCATTAACGTATTTGCCGCTCCGAAATATGACTCATTCCAAACCGTTTCATAAAGCGTCTCCTGGCTGATAATCTGACCTTGGCGCCTGATAAAACATGCCAATAAACCCGCTTCTTTTGCGGTCAAATCCAATGGCTGATCATGTAAATACATCTCAGTCTCATCCTCGTTCATCGTAAACGGTCCTGCTTTAAGAATTCGGGATTCCCCGGAACGAGCCGTATCCTGTTTCGCATAAGTTCCGGCTCTTCGCAGTTGCGACTTTACACGATACACCACTTCCTTCGGACTGAACGGTTTTGTTACGTAATCATCTCCTCCGAGTGACAGGGCAAGCAGTTTATCCACTTCGTCTGATTTCGCTGAGAGAAAGAGAATCGGAACCGTTGAGTGCCCCCTGATTTTTGCACAGAAATCAAGACCATTCCCATCAGGAAGCATGATGTCCAAAATGATCAAATCCGGCTCGATAAGTATAAACTGATCCCAAGCCTCTGACAAATTAGCTGCAGTAACGACTTCCGTGTACCCCTCTTGCTTCAATGCTTCTTTCAGTAACACTCTTAAGTCCATTTCGTCGTCCACCACAAGTATTCGTTCATTCATCGCATCGCAGCTCCTTTGTACCGATTTCTTAAGGATTATGTAAGGTTGATGTCAATCTGACGTAAGTTTCTAAAGCTATGATACAGCTATACGAAAGAGGTGTATAGCATTTATGTCTACATTAATTAAAGTCAATCAATTAAGAAAAACGTACGGAAAAGGAGAAAAAGCCTTTCATGCAGTTGACGGTATTTCCTTCGAACTCGAACAAGGAGAATTCATCGCTGTAATGGGCCCGTCAGGTTCAGGTAAGTCAACCCTTTTGAACTTGTTATCAACCATCGACCGTCCCACGGAGGGGGATATTATAGTTGAGGGCGCTAATTTATCTGCGATGACAGAAAAAGACCTGGCTGACTTTCGCCAAAAAAAACTTGGCTTTATTTTTCAAGAATACAACCTGCTCGATTCCCTTACCGTGGAAGAGAATATCATGCTTCCTCTGGCAATTTCGAAAGCAGCTCCTCAGACTATGAAACAGCGCGTTCAGATCCTGACGACAATTTTCGGTATTGATCGGCTGCTCAAGCACTTTCCGCATCAACTGTCTGGCGGACAAAAACAGCGCACTGCAGCCTGCAGAGCACTTGTTGCTGATCCGGCATTCATATTCGCCGACGAACCAACCGGTGCTTTGGATTCCAAATCAGCGACAGATCTTCTCGAACGGTTGAACAGAATAAACAGTGATCAGGAAACAACAATCCTTATGGTTACACACGACGCGTACGCGGCGAGTTTCTGTCGCAGAGTGATGTTCATTAAAGACGGTTGTCTGTTCAAGGAGTTGTACAGGCGTGATCGTTCTCAGAATGATTTCTTCAAAAAAATCCTTGAAGAGATTGCAACGACAGGTGGTGAAACGGATGAGGTTCACTGATATCGCACGAAAGAATGTCATCCGAAACCTTAGAAGCTACGGTTTGTACATCGGGACGACGATTTTTTCGATCACAGTATACGTCTCATTTATGATGCTGCGTTACACCAATGAATTTGCATCCATCACCGCGTCTTCTGATCAAATCAGCGGAATGATGACAGCCGGTTCGTTTGTCTTAATGATCTTCGCAGGATTATTTATCACTTATTCCAATACATTTTTCATGAGAAAAAGAATGAACGAGATCGGCTTGTACGCATTGATTGGTATGCGAAAACGAACAATCGCACTTATGATGTTTACAGAAAACGTATTGCTCGGATTCTTCTCATTACTTATCGGTCTCATTCTTGGAATTCTGTCTTCAAGGCTCTTCGCGTTGGTTTTGATGAGGTTAATGAATCTCGAAGTAGTAACACATATCGGTATTTCTCCTGAAGCTGTTATTCAAACAGTTGCAGTATTCGGTTTGATTTTTCTCTTTACATCCACTGTTGCATCAAGAATGATCTATCGGTATTCTTTGATCGAATTATTCAAAGGCAGTCAGACGTCGGAATCGTTACCTAAGGCTCGCCTGACTTCTGCTCTGTTGGGGATCATCTTCATCAGCTCCGGCTACATGATCGCCTTGCAAGATTTAACAGATTCCGCTGCATGGCAGTTCTTTAAGCTGTCTACCCCACTTGTCATCATTTCCCTAACTGTGATCGGAACCGGGTTACTGATTACGAGCAGTCTCTTCTATCTGCTGACTTATCTCAGAACGCGTATTCGCTGGAGTTGGAAAAAATTAAACGTATTTACTGCTTCACAGTTGCTCTACCGAATTCGCGGTAATGCGAAGTCTCTGACGTTAATTGCTGTCTTAAGCGCAGTCACAATGACGGCCGGCGGCGCCGTTTACGGACTTTACTATACTGTCGATGAAATGACAACCTCACAACATCCTCATACGTTTATGTGGCAAGGAGAATCCCCTGCACTTAATTCGGCGGATTTCATCTATCAAGAGGAGTTTGATGCAAAGCAGGCTCGCATTCATCATAGCGATACGATCCTCGAATATACAATTATTACACCGGCTGACTTCAACAACGTAGCCAACCATCTGAACAAAGAACCCATTCGGGCAATCTCCGATTCAGAAGTCATTATCTACGACGGGTTATTTGACGAACGTTGGTCTGATCGGCCTTCAACCGTGGAATTGAACAACCACTTATACGATGTCAGCTCCTTTAACGAGCAAGCTCTTTTCAATACAGGAACCGTGTTCGGACCTGTTCTGATTTTGGCTGACTCAGTATATGAACAGCTCAACCAGAAGGAAACCACCTATCACTACGCAGGAACAGATCACTACCGACAGCAACAGTCACTCTCTGGCGAGCTCGAATCACAGCTGTCAGAGGATCAACAGTTCTCGAGTGCACCTGCAACCTACAGTGCATTAATCACAACCTTTGGAGCAATGCTGTTTACAGGCTCCTTCCTTGGGCTGGTCTTTTTGATTGCAACCGGCAGCGTTATCTTTTTCAAGCTCATCACAGAAGCGGAGAACGATAAACGAGCCTATCAGTTGCTGTATCAGGTCGGTGCCTCCTACAGCGACATCCGAAAAAGTGTGTACCAACAAGTCGGGATCATGTTTTTCATCCCCTTCCTGATCGGCACGGCACATACAGCTGTTGCACTGACCGCATTCTCACGTCTTCTTAACATGGATCTGCTCATTCCTGTCACGATCTGGATTCTTATCTGTGCATTGATTAACTTACTGTATTTCATCATCACCGGCCGGTATTGCATGAAACTGATCATGCCCCGAGTCGAAAAGGGAGATAGTTAAATGAAAAAAACGATAATTATACTCATCAGTACACTCGTTTCACTTGCCGTTATCGCTGTTGTTATCATCGCTACCATCGACTTTAACCGAGTCGGCAAAGATCATGCCTATACCTTGATCACAGAAAATGGCGACACAGAGGAAACGGTCACAGGATCAGGAGAAGTCTTCACCCGATATCACTACAGTCAATCTGCCTTTACAGATGAAGGAGAGGAAATCACCGTTTCCTTCTCTTCACATAAGAACCTGAGACATGGTGCTTATCTGAGACTTTATATGAACCATACCGATGTCACTTCCTATGATGAAGTGCAAACAGAGGACGTTCCTGCACAGGCGCTCGAAACGCTCATGCAAGAATAAATATCAGTCTCCCGCCTATAACAAACAGGACATACCTGAATACAGCCTCAGACTATTGGGATCATTCCATAGCCTGAGGCTGTTTCAAATAAAAATAGCTATTTATCAGACAGAAGCCGTATGAAATGTTAGAGATAAGGAAGAGTCATCTTTGCAACACAACGAGCCTACAAAATCGTACATGAGAGCTAAGAGCTTACCTGTCAAAATAGTAATACAGATAAACTGATTCTAATCATCCTTAAGTCAGCACCTGCTTCTGTCAATGCATGCAAAAAACAGGCACTGTATTCAGTAAAACAGCTTTGCTATGGCTCAATGATACAACAAAAAGTCACATAACAGCTGCCTTCCTTGTTCTTTAATCTGAGTTATAACACTGGGGGAACCTTAAGTTCTTCC
Source organism: [Bacillus] selenitireducens MLS10 (assembly GCF_000093085.1). Lineage (GTDB taxonomy): Bacteria > Bacillota > Bacilli > Bacillales > Salisediminibacteriaceae > Salisediminibacterium > Salisediminibacterium selenitireducens. The sequence goes on from NC_014219.1 coordinate 2,887,338, forward strand.
AAAAGTTCACTTTTGAGTTCCTCACTCAAAAATCTGGTAGGTATGATATGAGCGGTAATACTGCTCAAATAAATAAGAATCATGTCTTCATATACTTTGACTTCCTGTATACTTTGCTTTGATGTTGTCTCGGAGGAATTCCCACCGACAACTTTTATCGTTTGATCATCCAGTGTCATTATCTTTTTCCCGAATATCGATGAATTTTCTCCCTCTTGCAGCAATTTCTCAGTTTGCCGCCTTATAACTCTTTTATGTTGCTTTGGATATGTGATGATCCATACCAATATAAATAGTAGTGCAATAACAACCCAATAAGACGCGGGTTGCTGAAATATAATTGTCCCAATGGCATACACAGGTACAGAAAACAACAACGGAATGCCATATCTCAGGAAATTGTATACCTTTCTTTGCGATGGTGAATTTTCGATATGATACAGGTTGAAATTTATATAATCATCTTTTGTTATCTCAAATCTTAATTCCACGGATGTTCCCTTCTCTCTCGCTTTAATGTGTAATGGTATGTCAACACTAAATCGGACAAAAAAATTAAGGTCCCGTTGACTTGTATTCAGCTGGTGATAAATAATCCAATGATCCGTGAATTCGAATATTGTTGAACCAGTTCACATAATCAAAAAGTTCAAGATCAAGTTCTTGTTGGCTAGAAAAAACCGCACCACGAACGAATTCGATCTTGATGGTCTTGAATGTGGCTTCAGCTACGGCATTGTCATAGGGCGTTCCTTTGTCACTCAATGATCTGGTAATACCGAAGGTATCGAGTGCCTGGTCGATCAGGTGATTTTTAAACTCAGTGCCTCTGTCTGTATGAAAGATCTCGATCCGATTTAGATTGTAGGGGACGGATGCAAAGGCAGTTTGAACTAATTCAGCGGTTTTATGAGGCCCGGCGCTGAACCCAATAATCTCACGATTATATAAATCGACTAATACACAAATATAATGCCATGCTTTGTTCACGCGGACATACGTTAAATCGCTGACAACAACGCTTAATTCGTCGTCCTGATCAAACTTCCGGTCCAGTGTGTTGCCTGTTTCGGATTCATTGCAGCTAGATTTTGAAGGTTTAAATTGAGCTACGGTATACTTTGATACCAAACCCTGTTCAGCCATGATCCGCTTGATACGGCGTCTCGACACCGTCCATCCAGCTCTTTTCAATTCAGCTTTGATCTTCCGTTGACCATAGATCTTACGACTCTTCATGAAAATGCTTACGATCAATTCTGTCAGTTCTTCTTGCTCTGATTCATTTTGCCGTTTGGATTCGTAATAGAATGAGCTTCTTGCAATTTGTAGGACGTCGCACATTGCTGATACCGAGTATTTGTAACGATTAGCCTTGATTACATTTACTTTCGTCCTATGATCAGCGCGGCTTGCTTTAAAATATCATTTTCCATGGTCAGCTGTTTATTTTCTTTCTTGAGCTGTAACAGCTCTTCTTCAACAGACGTACGGTTATCCTTTTCCTTGAAAGATCCACTACCCTGGTATTGCCTAACCCATTTATCAAAGGCAGAAGGCGTCAGCTCGTATTCTTTGATGAGTTCGGATCGGGGCTTGCCAGCTTGATGCAGTTGCACGATCTGTTCTTTGAATTCCTTTGTGAAACTTCTCCGTTTGCGAGTTGTCATAAAACAGCTCTCCTTGGTTTGTATTTGAACCAAGTGTACGGGACCTTAACGAATCTGTCCAACTAAGTGTAACCGATCCATAAACACTGAATTGTGATGTGAATATAAAATCCTTGAAGCCCGTAAGTACTGTTGAATCTTATTTGGTGAAAACCGTTTAGTTCTATTTAGTATTTACACTAAACAAATTACTGATGAAGACCAGTTACTTCGGCTGCCAAATCGTATCATATCCATTTTTTATTGAGTACTCATAAAGCAGCACCATTTTTTCCTGTTTATAATTGTGCATGTGTCTTTCAACTTCATTCATATTTGCCTGTTGGATTAACTGATCATTGCGTTCAAGAACATTGTTCAAATAAGTTTCTTCCGGGATTTTGTCACTCTTGGACGAATTACATGTGCCACATGACAGGACAAGATTCCAGAGATTATCTGACTGAACAAAGGACCAGGGGATAAAATGATCCACCGCGGTCTTTCGTTTACCGGAATCAAGCGGCTTATGGCAATAGAAGCACTCCTGATTGAAATAGTGACCAATGATCGTAGCGAATGGTTTTAATGATGAGCGCTTCGCGATACACTCCACTTTTGTAAGCAGGTCTTTAATTGTAAGATCTTCGTTTAATGCCTCTATCATCCGGGCCATATGGTAGTTTGTTAAATATGTGATCAGCTTCTGATATTTCAGCATAAAGAGCTTAACTGGATGATTGTATCTTAAGACATCTTTCTTATGATCAAACGCATAAAAATACCCTTTTGTATCGCCATACAGAGCGCCGAATACATTGACTTTCATTGTCGCTTTAACCGCATTCGTTATATCCAATTGCACTGTGTCATTCAATTTATCAAATGGCAAATCATCCGGGATTCCATGCTTTTGCTGAAGCTTCGATATATCTGTCACCACTCTGGCATTCTTCCCGTTATTATGTTTCGTAATTTTGTGATTGACCACCAGGTTCCAGTAAATCTTAGCAAACGTATATGCCATTTGATCATAGCTTAATTCATCATGATCATTGGTCTGGTATAAGTTTTCGATAAGGGCTTTCATGAATACAAACTTATACGTGGCAGACTTTTTTGATTTCGGGGACAGGAACTGTGTAAAGATTCGCCATATATCTTCATCTGTTAAGTATGCTTCTCTAATTTCGCCAACTCTAAGTTTATGATTCATCATAGCCTCCCTTCCCGGTGTTAATCATTCTCAAAACGTTAACAGAACCGTTTAATATTTCTGTTTTTCAGGGATTACACCACGAACTCCTCCGGCAGGATCTTTCATATCCCCATCATAACGTGGAATGACATGCATGTGAACGTGATATATCGTCTGTCCTGCGGCCTGTCCACAGTTGATCCCGACATTAAAACCATCAGGTGAGAACTCTTTCAGCTGTATGGTCCGGATTTCTTCGGCAAGATCGAGCATCGCTTTTTTCTCTGCATCCGTTGTATCAAAATAATCTGAAACGTGCCGTTTGGGAATGATCAGAGCATGCCCCTCAGTAACCGGGTATTTATCGTATATCACAAAAGCAAGATTATTTTCGATGATGTATTTGTGTATACTGCAAAATGGACATTCTATGGACATCGCAATCACTCCTTAACAATTCTTCTATTGATGCAATACTTATAATCACTGGAAATCTGGAGATTAATCTAAAATAGATGATTTCTCAAGATCTTAAATACTCCCTCAACCCTTCATCCACACAGTACACATAACAGCCCTTCATTCCTCTTGTCATCAGTGTCTTATACGTATTCCTGACAAGCCGGTCCAAGTCATCGGTCTTGTACTTGCCTTTCGGCTTGGCGGGTCTCGCGCCTTTATCTTTGAAATTCTCTCTGATAACTTCAAGCTGCTGCGTGTCATTGTTGTAGGTCAGGTCATCACCGATAATCACCCCGACATAGCCCATTTCGAGACCCTGGACGGTGTGAATGCAGCCGACCTGTTCTTTCCCTTCCGGGTGAATGGCCCAGTCGATCCGGTTCGGGTCGTTCCACGGCATGGCGAATTGTTCGGATTCGATCTCGACGTCTTTCGGCAGTTCGCCGTTCACGAGTTCCTTGTTCCATTCCCAGGCATAGCCTGCGACGAGTCTGCCGTCACGCTTCATTACTATTTCTTCATACAGCTCATTGGGGCTGTCGACGATCCTGAAGTCATAGTCCCCTTCAAGCTGGATCTCTTGATTCTCTTCGTACAGAACGTCATCGACCCACTCGAGGAAGTTCCCCGAACCGCCGCAGCGAAACTGCGAGTCAAGCTCGAGCTCGTGGAGGATCGCCCCCTGTTTTTCGGCTTCTTCTTTCAATAAGGTAACGCTTCCAATATCTTTTTTGGAGATCATCTGTTCATCATCGATGAAGAAGACGGCGATCTTCGATGCGCGAATGATCTGTGTCGCCTGATTCTCTCCTTCAATCTTCCGCTGCATATGTCCCTGATTCTTTAAGCGGTGGGCTTCATCACAGATGAGCACGTCATAATAGTCTTCCGGTGCCTGAACATAGGAGCCGGAACCTTTAAACAGGTTCCTCACTTCCGTGAATCCGCTTCTGCCGACGAGCTTTTTCTTTAAGATCTCCCGAAAGGACTGATTCGGGGTAATGTATTCAACATTGGCCTTATCGTTCAAAAAGGCATTCATCAGATTGAGCCCGATCACGGACTTCCCGGTGCCTGGACCACCCTTAATCAACACCACTTCTTTTTGCGCCGTTTCTAGATCCGCCTGTTGATAAATACTCAAGGCTTTTTCATAAGCCACCTTCTGTTCATCAAGCAGGATGAATGCCTCATTTCCTTTCATCAGCGACTGGACGGACTCCACGAGCTTCTTTGACGGACCGATGCGGCCATCTTCAATCCGTCTGGCGATGTCCGCTCCGTTGCCGATGGCCACTTTTTCTTTGATCGCCTTTTGCAGCACCTTGTCGTCAAACTTAAAATACACAGGGGACTGCTCGAGGTAGGAGCTGTACCGCTCATCAAGGAGCGGTTCCGCCTCTTTATTCGGTATGTAGTTATGCAAAAATGAACAGGAGCTCAGCTGAATCGACGTATCATCGTACAGGGCTTCGTTGAAGTTCTCAAGATAGCGCTGGTAAGATAGAGACTGATAAGCCGGGTGCACCGTTTCTCTGACACGTCTCCCAAGGAAGGTTTTGACGATCCCGTCACCGTCCGCCACCTCGGACTTCTGCCACTGCTTCAGCTCAATAATCACGGCATGATCCTCACCGGCCTGATTTTGACCGGTCACGAGAAAATCAATCCGCTTCTCTGAAGACGGCAGCTTGTATTCAAGCAAGACATGCGTATTGTTCTCTAACTCCGCATCACGAATGACCCTCGCCATCTCAGGCAGGGAGTTGGTCCAGGAGCGGATCTCGGACTCGGATACGGAATGGCTGATCTTTTCTTTCACTTTTGTAAGCAGCACATCCTCAATCCGCTGCTCGAGCACATGGCTAATAAAGGATTCTGCCGTTTCGTTATAAATAATCATTGCATCTGCCTCATTTCCAAAGCGGATTGTCAGACTCCGTTGAGATCCAGGGAGGATGACTCACTGAGATTCGGCCTTCATGATCCCCAGTATTCGTTCCTGTTTTAAGATCATGGGTACATAGGGTTATTTTACCACAACAAAGCCGTCCTATGCCCTAAACTTTCTGACTATTTCATGAGGATTTATTCGTCAGAATTGCTGTTTTTCCAGTGTAGCAGGATCAGTGTCAGGGGTTGTCACCGACCATCAGTTCGATCCATTGATCGATCGAGTAGGAGGGGCTTCACAGCCCCGACCTCTCACACCACCGTACGTACGGACCCGTATACGGCGGTTCAATAAGTTGAGTATGCACGCTCGTAGAGTTGACTCATGTCTTTGAGTCCCCACCCTGCGAGCTTTTCTATTTTGATGGCTTTGTGCAGTGTCTCGTTCTTGGAGGCACGCCAATAGCCTTTGCGAGTGTTTGCCATTTTCCAAGCTTCTTCGGTTTCAATGCCATACTTCATCAAATTCTTGTATCTCGTTTTAATTTTCTTCCACTGTTTCCAGATCAGTTGCCTCAGCCGATGGTGTAACCATTGCTTAATGCTGTTGATAAAGGATTTCATGTAACTGATGCCATAGTAGTTGATCCAGCCGGTTGTCACCTGGTTAATCTTAAGAATAATGTAATCGAAGGAGTTCGCCTGGTTTCTTCTCGTCAGATATTTCAGTTTGGCTTTGAACTTCGCCTTGAAGGCGTGGTGAGGTCTGCACCTGGTTTCGTTATTACTTTTGTGAATGCAAAACCCCAGAAACTTTCGTTTCGTTGGTGATCCTATAGCACTTTTCTCTTGGTTCACACTCAGTTTAAGTGTTCCCTCGAGGAAAGTTGTTGTGTTAAGGAGCACACGCTCCGCAGCTCTGCGACTTTTAACGTAGATGCAAAAGTCATCTGCATATCTGACGAAACGGTGGCCTCTTCTTTCCAATTCCTTATCCAGTTCATGTAGGTAAACATTGCTGAGAATCGGTGATAAGTTGCCACCTTGCGGTGCACCGTTTCTTGAAGATTCCCAGTTGTCCCCTATCATAATCCCGCTTTTAAGAAACTTCCAGATCAGTTTCAAGATGATCGGATCCTGAATATATTGTTCAAGATAGTTCATCAGCTTTTGATGGGGAATCGTATCAAAATAACTTTTCAGATCGATATCCACGACCATTTTGAATCCTTCATCATAATATTTTGCGGCTTGTTTAATCGCTTGTTTGGCATTTTTACCCGGTCTGAACCCATAACTGTTTGGAGAGAAGTGCGGATCTATTATCGGTTCAATAACTTGAAAAATCGCTTGCTGGACCATACGGTCCCGGACTGCCGGTATCCCCAATTTGCGTTTCTTTCCATTCTCTTTCGGAATCTCTACCCGTTTTACGGGCAAAGGTTGATATGTCCCTTTTTGGATTTTGGCTATCAATGGTTTCGCATATTGGCGAACATGTGCTTCAAGTTGGTCAACGGTCATCCCGTCGACCCCGGGGTTTCCTTTATTGGAAATCACCCGGTTCATCGCCAAATTCAGGTTATCCGGACAGACCACTCTGTCAATTAATTGCATACCGCTTTTCGACTCCTTTCGTTGCCAGATTGCTACACGCTTCTGCATACTCTTCCGCTTCCAGCGTATCCCTCTGCAGATAGCCGTCCGGAGACGTTTTCTGTGATTAAAGCAATCCTGTCAATTTCATTTGTCTCAAAGACGCTTATTGTTCGGTCCTTCATCCCCATGGGATTACTATGACCTCGGCTGACTTCTTACGATTCAGGAATCCATCTCTGAATTCCTTGTTCCTGTAGGATCTTCCATCCTTCTTGTCGGGAACCCTCGTAAGACCTCGCGGGGTAAGCACTGTCTCCTTCGTCCTATCGCCGCCATATTTACACTGTGGGGTTCGGGCAGTATTGGACTTTATCTTGTATAGCAGACTCATCCGCCCCATTTGTGCCTGATATGGTTCGTGTTCCTCGGTACAGGAGTTTGTCGCCGGCTTCCTTCAGATTCCACCTCACGGTGGATACCCTTGCCATTGACTAGTGGTTCCTACTGCCAAGCCCACAGGAGACTTTCACTCCCAAGATACAGTGCATGCCCGGCACACTACGAAAAAAAGCGCAGAGATTTTCTGCGCTTTCCTTCCGGTCAATGATCGCCCGTTATATTCATCAGAATAAAAACAGCGTCCCAAGTGCCACAAATGAGGCTATCAGGACATAGAAAAAGATTTTGTGCGCCTTCGATACCTGTATGGCCGGATCCCGCTCGAGGTCGAGGAGGGACCAAATGGAAAGTGATGCCAGGATATAATACGTGAGGAACAGTGGAAAATCCGTAAGAAGAATGACAAGGATCATGATCATTGAAATGACAGAAATGATGATGCGATTACGTGACATGGCGATCTTCCTCCTCTTCTTCCTTATTATAGGATTGTTTCAGTTCTTCCTGCAGCTTCTTTATCTGATCAAAGAGCTTCTCGACCATCCCGATCCCAACACCTTTATACTTCGCCAAAATCAGAAGCTCCGAAGGCAGCTGTCCGACACTCAGGATCCCGTCTTCGTTCATCTTCTTCAGAAAATGCGGGATGCCCTTGAAATACTCTTCAGTCAAAAGAATCTCGGAGAGGTTCTTTGTCATGATCAGGTAGTCTGTCTTAAAGAAGAGGATCGTCTCGCCGGATTTGTCGAGTCTGACGGCGCGCCGGACCTTCTCTTCCCCGATAAAGAGCTTCAGTTCATCGAAGAACTGTTTCTCATTCTTGGCATTATAGCGGCTGACGCGATCGGCAAGCCCCGCGAGATCCGACGGCAGCTCGCTCATGATCCGCGCCTCCTCTACGGCGCCGAGTTTCACAAGAAACGATGTTGATTTCGGGAATCGTTGCGGCAAGAGAAAGGCGTCCCGAAGGAAATACGGAATCGCCACTTCCTCATCGCCATAGCGGATCATGCGGATCGGCGTCTCCCCCGGCACAGAAGCCGGGGGATGTTCGGACACTTGAGGACGTGTCTCCTGATCCCGCTGCGGTTCTTCAACATTCTTTGCTTCCGTTTCTTTCAGGCCGTTCAGGTTATCGAACTTTGCCAACAGCGACGCTTCGAGCTGCTGGAACTTCACCTCAAGCTCCATCGGATCATAGGCATTTTCGTTCGGGATCTCCGGCTCTCTGTAAGCCGGCATCTCAAACTTCAACGGGCCGTACTTTTTCATGTACCAGGCGACGAGGACATAGAGCTCTTCCCATGTCCGGAGCGCCTGGGAGTAGCGGAATTCCTTCGTCTCATGAGCGGCACTGTTTCCCGCTTTCCGGATTTCGTGGATGGCATTCAGCACATCTTCCGAACACTTCCCATGACTTTTTAACAGCCGGATCCGGTCCAACAGATTCTCACAGGCAATGTCTGAGATCCCTTCTTTCCGAAGAGCCCGCTTCACAATGCCTTCGACCATCGTCCGGGCATTTGTCAGCATCACCCTCGGACTCGTGAACACACTTTTCTCAAGCTCCTCGGCGAGTTTCGCAAGGTCCGTATCCGCATAGCTCAGAAATTCGTAGTAATATGCTTGTTTTTCCATGACGGTTCCTCCTCATCCACATGATTCTCTTCATTTCCAATCATACCATATTCCTCCACACCAAAAACAGATGCCGATTCGGTCAAAGTGCACGTTTCTTCGGATCGTTGATTGTCCTTCAGGATCAGATTCAGAAGAAACCGCTCCTCATCCAAATCAAAATACACATTAAGGTGGTTCGCAAACGGATCGCACACATGCCTGGCGATGATCGTAACGGCGTCCTTCAGATCCGCCGACGGTGGTTCGGGACTCGCATACAACAGCTCTATCGCTTCGATCTTTCCCCTGCCAAACAGCCTGAATCGGACTCCATACGATTCCAATTCGCCACTCGCGATATAATCGCCTCTGATCAAGGCCTCACCGTTCAAAAAGACTGTCTTTACGGTGTTCACGTCATTCAAAGTCGCCATTCTGATCAACTCCTGTTTTTATTTTTCGTGCACTATAGACAGATAACCCACGCTGGCAGTTAGGACATTGTTTTTTTAAAAAGTGCACAGCACTGTATCTGACAGTCCCCCTGAAGAATCTTGTTCTTTTCCGCAAACCCTGCTAAAGTTGACCGTATGACTGTACGAACCGATAAAGGAGAATGAACCGATGATCTATACTGCCAAATCCCCCCGTGTGATTCTGACCATCATGTTTGTCGTCATGCTCATCACGAGGATCACCACACCATACGAAGGACTGTTCATCCACCTTCAGACGGTGGCCCTGGTCGTCTTTTTCGCTGCGCTCTTTGTGACGTACCAATTTGAGATCAAGAGCCATAAGCTGACCTATCAGGTCTTTCTCATGGGTATGCCCATCTACACCAGGGATCTCTTGCCTAAAGAGATTGAATTCATCGCCTTTAAGCGCGTCAACTGGGGGGAGAAAGCCGCGATTGTGAAGCCTGTGAAGGGCCTCCCCGTCAGGGTGATCCGCTTCACTCCGAACGACGTCGCTGAGAAGCTCGAAACGTTCGCTGGGAAACACCACATTGAGCATTCCTGATGGGTGTCCGGTTACGCCACCCACACGACAAAAACGGATCTGACGGGATGTACCCGTTCAGATCCGTTTTTATTCTTCTGTGCCTTTCGATGGCGGTATGACTGATTATACGAGTAGCCGTCCAAACTAATGATGGACAACAGATCAGACAGATCCTCAAACATCTGCTCAATTGGCGCGGATTTTGACCTCCACTGAGACAAACCAGGAATCAACATGATCTTCAAACAGAATTATTTTTGAAACTTATTTCATTTACGTCTCGTCTTATATTAGGATAATAATTTCTTGATGAAATAAGAGGTGCAAGAAAATGATTAAAGCAAATAGTAAAGTATCGATCTTGATCTTTCTGATCATAATCACTGGCACAGGATTGGCACTGACTTATAACTTTGATAACGTTTTTTTAGAGGATCAGGCTGTCATGCCAAAAGAAGCTCTTGAAAAAGAGGTCGAACAAAGAGAAGCAATGTGGGATCTTAATAGGTTCGAATTGGAACACTCACCCCTTCAAACAGAGATTTCATCTATTTTTCCCGGATTGGATTTAGAAACCATTACTGAGGAATCTGATCAGTATACGCTCTCGATGAACCGGATTTTGACGGATTCAGACGAATTGACGGAGGATTTGAACGAATGGAGTATTGCACAAAAAAACGCAATTCAAAGAACAAATGGAGGATGAAGTATACGCTGAATCAACACAACGGGGGCACTTAAATATAAAGGTTGATACTGTTAGGGTTACAGATGATATATATGCATTAAATTATCATTCCTATTCAATTGTTTCCGGTCAAGCGAACGGGATGATTGAGTTAGAATCATTTGTTGTCGATTTGACGGAAACAAAAATAATCGCACTCGAAGATGTTATCGTCACGGATCAAGCTAATCTTGAAGGTTTGCAAAGCTTGATGTCTGATCAATTGGCACAAGATTTCTCAGAATCAGGGGATAGCTATTTTGAGGAGATGTCAAAAGGTGCAATTACAAACTGGTCTGAATGGACTTGGTCCATAACGGAAAAGAAATTTGCAGTTCTTTTTGATCAATATGAAGTGGCACCCGGATCAGCGGGACCCATCCAAATAGAAGTCCCCTTTGATAAGCTCGAACCCTATTTGCAAGAGACTTTTGCTGAGCGATTAAGTGTTGAATCAGAAGCTGACGGTTTATCAAATCAGCAGGAAAAAGAAAACGAGCCGACCGAGGAGATTGATCCTGAGACAGAAGGTGAAGATGATTCAACGAGTGAGGCATCGTCTTCGAGTGACAAATATGTAGCCCTTACATTTGATGATGGTCCTCATCCATCTGTTACATCAAAGGTTTTGAATCATTTAGATAATTTTGATGCGAAAGCAACCTTTTTTGTGCTGGGAAGTCAGGCAGCATACTATCCGGATTTAGTAAGGCATACAGCCGCTGCCGGACATGAAATCTCTAATCATACAATGAATCACATTGATTTAAGCAATTCATCCCCTGAGCAAATACGTTCCGAAATAACACAAGCCGAGGAAATAATCAAAGAAGCGACGGATCAACCAATTCGCCTGTTCCGTCCTCCATACGGAGCAAGAAATGACTCGGTCGATCAGATTATTGCTGAAGAAGGCTATACTTCTGTATTGTGGTCCGTAGATTCTCTTGACTGGAAAAGCCGTGACTCCCAAGCAATTTATGACAAGGTCATGTCAAACACAGAGTCAGGATCCATTATTTTGTTACATGATATTCACGAAGCAACGGCTGAAGCACTACCCATGATCCTTGAGAGTCTAACTGAGCAAGGGTATGAGATGATTACGGTCTCTGAATTCATGCGAAAAAAAGGGGTCTCCGGACCAGGGACTATTCGAAATATAAATTAAAAGCTCATAACAAAGTGCCTTCTCTCTAAAAAAGGGGAAGGCACTTTGACGTATTTATGAAACGGATGAATGATTTAATTGAAATTCAGACGAATAAATAAGATAATAGACACGCGGAACTTTGCGTATATTGCTGGTTTTTTTTGCAAAACAGGAGGGTGTATATGGGAAAAATAGATTTGAATCAGTTTGAAAAATTAAAACGAAAATTTTACATCTTAATTTTTCCAGTTATTATTTTTTCATCAGCGTTCAGCTATATTTTTTTCCTGGATCCCACAAAAACGTATGACCCGATTTTACTACCTGTTTTTATTATTGCATATTCGGCAGGATGGATCTTACTTGTTCTAAACAGGGGATTCAAGTTTGTGGAGATTATGAATTTAATTTTAATTGGTGTCTTTCACATTCTCAAATTTCAAGAGGTAGTTGTTGAACGAATTATTCAAAATCAAGAACTCTCTATTGGTGCCGCACCGTTTTGGACACCACTGTTATTTATTTTTATTTTTATTATTCTTCAGGACGTAAAGGCATTTGTATATTCCCTTATGATTTGGATATTTAATTTCAGTCTGTTTTTTGTTTATTGGAGCGATTTCCCAATCCCAATTCGAGAACAAGCACTTCATTACAATTTATCAATTTTTGTTTACATTATATTTCTATATTTCTCCAGGAAAATTATACATAATAATGCTAAAAATGAATTGTTAAGTGAATTGGCTTATAAAGATGAATTGACAGGTGTTGCAAACCGGAGACAGATCTACGAATGGCTGCATCTTTCATACAAAAACAAAGTGAAACCAGTCTCAGTTATCATGCTCGACATCGATTATTTTAAAAAGGTGAACGATATTCATGGGCACTTAATTGGCGATAAGGTATTAATTGAACTGACACAATTAATCGAGAACGAGTTATCTGATCAATCTTACCTTGGAAGGTGGGGAGGCGAGGAGTTTATTATTTTATCTTATCAGACGAAAGATCAAGCTAAAAAACTGGCAGAAACACTTCGAGAACAAGTGGAGTCATATTCATTTATCGAAGATCATCCAATCACGATCAGTTCAGGTGTTGATGAGATGCAACAAGATGATACAGTTGATTCATTAGTTAATCGGGCTGACAAGTTGTTGTATCAAGCAAAAGAAACTGGACGTAATCGGGTATGCAGTGATTTTCAGGACTTGATCTATTCGTCAATGGACCCCCACTGAGGTACAGCGTTTCAGTGGGGGCTTGAGATAGCCAAGCAGGTCTTTTCTTACAAAGGTTGACGCTCTGCATGGTTCTTCTCAAATCACTGTTTTTGGTTGGTACTGGCGACTTACTATCGCTTTTCCACTTGCACCACCCTTCCGAAGAAGAGCAGTTCCTCCTTACGGAAGAAACCACCACTCAGCATATAGCTGGCGTGTGCTACAAGCCCCAACAAAAGTTGAGTACACATGGATGATTGACGCACCCACTAGGCTATGCGCTAAGCAACAGCTTTACGTTTTTGAACGTCCATTATCATAGGCGTTTTTATTTGTGTTTTTTCATCCCATTCTATTATTTGAGATTTCCGAAGGATATTTAATGCTGCATTAATGTCGGCGTGGATGCATTGTCCGTTTTCAGAGCGATAGAAGCCGCGGTATAGACGTTTCCCGCTAAAGGAATATCTTGTGTCGTCGCCTTTTATCCAAACCGGAATATCGTCATTATCCAGAAAACTGGATTCAGACGTGTAACTCTCTTCCTGTTTAACGAAACGGATGCCTTCCTTGAGACACTTATTCTCGATAGCCGAAATCAATCTGTGGAAAGGAATTTGTACGAACTCTTGATTGTTTTTCTTCCCCAAGCCTGATTCTTGCTTCCAACCGGCATTATAACCGATTACCACAGTATCGATGTTCAGTTGTTGTATCTGTTTGAACAACAAACCTACGGTTTGTGAAAGGTAGCCATCAATTTGGAGATTTCGTTTACGCCACAGAGAGGCCATTTGATTCGTCACGATGCGTTTCGACAAGCCGTTTTCGATGTTTTATTGTTTTAATCGACTTATCTTTTTGTTGAAGTACTGGTTGATGGATTTTAACCTCTTTCCGTTAACCAAAAAGGTGTCTCCTTGATTTGTTGCACAACTGAGAAGATAATCTACACCTAAATCGCAACCCAAAGTTTTTGTTGTCGTTTTTTGTATCTTCATTTGAGACACTGGAACTTCATATACATAATGAGCCTCAAAGAACGTAAGCGTCAAAAATAGAAGCTAGATATATTTGCGAACATTTGTTCTTGCTTTGAAACAACTATCAGTCGTAAGACTGATGGCAATTCATCTCCACCTGAATCGCTGGGCTGACGCCCGTATCGCGAATCAGATGGAGTCTTCTTGCCTAGTGATGATAAAAAAAGGACTTGCTAGTCATCCAAGCCCACTTTTACTTCAGTTATAGTTCCAACAACAACTGAGTGTGGTAGAAAAGGATGCTAACAATGTCCGACATTTATTTTATCAATACGTTATGGAATCAGAAAGGTCTTTCAATCAGAAAATATGCAGAGCGATTCTCAAAATGGAATGAAAACCGCCCTATCCTGTCGATTTATACGACTTGTATATTTATCGGCTATATCCTTCTTTGACCATCCCGAGCGCCTTCTCACGATCCACCGGCCGGCTGAAGTAAAAGCCCTGTCCGAGATCACATCCGAGCTGTTTCAGGTAGTTCTGCTGATAGTCGGTCTCGATTCCTTCCCCGACGACATCGAGTCCCATCTTATGGCACATCGAGATAATGTCTTCAAGGAGACTCTCTTCAGTATTCGTTGCATCAAGTTCCCAGATGAAGGCCTTGTCGATCTTCAGACGGTTCACCGGGAGATCCCGGAGCCTTGAAAACGATGAATATCCTTTCCCGAAGTCGTCCATGGATATACTGAATCCTGCATCCTTCAGTTCCTGAAGCTGCAGAATAGGCTTCTCATCAAACAAATCTGTAAAGACGGATTCCGTCACTTCAAATTCAATCATCGACCTCGGAATCCCGTAATCCTCACAGAGCGCCACTGCGAATGCGGTGAAGTCCGGTCTGTAGAGCTGGATCACCGACAGATTGACGGCAAGCGGATATACGGCTTTGGAAGCGTCCATTATATCCCTCGCCATCGATACGGCATCGATGAGAATCCTGTCACCGAGGTCGGTAATCAGCTGATTCTCCTCAGCCAACCGGATGAATTCATCCGGCCTGATCTCCCCATACGTTTCAGAATGAAACCGTGCAAGGACTTCGAATCCACTGAGCTTACCTGTATCAAGACGGACCTGAGGCTGAAAGTGATAGTACAGAGATTCGCGGTTTGTACCATCAACCACGCCGCGCAGCTCCTGTTTCAAAAGCTCGATTCTCTGATAGTCCGCTTCAAGATCGGCGTCAAAAAAGAGGATCGACTGATTGGCATCTGTTGCGATCTTATCGAGCGTGAGTGCGAGACGCCGGTAAATGTCTTCCGCGTCTGCCAGTCGGTGATTCCCGGCGAGAATGGCAGCCTGCAGTTTCACCGGAAAGGATTCAACGATCGGTTCGAGATGCGCGGACACTTCTTCGATCAGCTGCCTTGCATCGTCAAGGAGCCTCTGATCATCAGAACCGTCTTCGCGAATCACAATAAAGCGGTCTGAGTTGAACCGAAACAGCATCTCTGCATCACCGACGCGCCGGTTAAGTGCATGACTGATGAGCTTGAGTGTCTCATCGCCGACGGTGTATCCCTTCGAGAGATTAATCGCTCTGAAATTCCGGATATTGATCATTAAGAATGCGGACGGAGAAGCGCCGGGGTCTTCCTTTAATTCTTTGACGTACTCCTTTAAGTAGGTCGCATTCGGCAAGCCCGTCAGGGGATCAAAATACGCGAGATCGAAATGGCTTTTCGTCTTTCTGTACAGGCTGACAAAGATGGTGCTGATGACGAAGAGAAAGCTCGCGTAGATCAGTGACACTGAGAAGACCATAAACTGCATCTCAAAATAGAAGGCGTCCATCGTCTTTACAACAGCCACGTGACCCTCATGACCATATCGGGCGTCAGGAATCGGGACAGCAGCAACCAGTAACATGTCCTCTGCGGCCGTCCAGTTCCCTTCCCCTATTTGTCTCCCTTCAAAGAGATCAAACGAGAGGATCACATCCCGGGTTTCGTCGTCAGAGACATAGGTCAGCTCACCGCCCCGGATAATTGCTGCGCCCTCGACAGCCTGTGTCTCCTCGATTCCTTCAAACATCCGCCTCGCCTCAAAGCTGTCCGTAAAAGACTGAAGCCGTTCCGCTCTGATGCCGATCTGAGAAAATCTGCCATCATCAAGCCTCGTATAACCGAACTTCATGAGGAATCCACGTTCTGAATCTTCTCTGACGCTTTCAACATACGTCTCTTCACCGGACTGAATAAAATCCCGGATCGGGTGACCCTCAGGCGCCTCCCAGCCGATAAACTCTCCATTACTCGAGTGCGTCACCATTCCATCTTCATCATATATATAAATCTCATCAACATCGAATTGTTCAGCGTAATCACTGAGCAATGCTTCGTTAAACGGCTGATCCCGTAAAAAAACCGCACCGCTTGCTGTTGCGATCTGCTCTTCAAGAAGTTCTCCTATGTAGTTTCTCGCACGATCACCGGTTGAGAGCACATTTGCGTACCCTTCCGCCGTCTGCACAGCTCGGGTTTCATACTGATCCTGCATCTCATTAAAACGGTATTGAATCACAAGTAATGCAACAACCAAATAGAGAATAGTCACGGTAAAAAACGAAATACCAAACCAAGTTAAGTTCACGGATTTTAACTTTCGTTTTCTCATTTGCATCACCCTTGTCTATTTTACCTGTTTTTTCACAATTGCACCATATATTTTACGCCAAAACAATAAAACACTGCTGAAGTTGATAAGCAGTGTTTCATCTGACTGATTATTTAAGCGAGTATCCGCCATCGACGACGAGTTCCGTCCCGTTTACATAGGAAGCTTCGTCAGAAGCAAGGAATCGGACCGTGTTGACGATCTCGGCCGGATCCGCGTAAGAGCCGCGGGGAGCGTCTTTCGCCGCTTTGTCAAAGGCCTCCTGGCTGCCGTAAGCTTTGATGGAAAGATCTGTCGCAGCCGGGCCGGGGGATATCGCATTCACCCGGATTCCCGATTTCGCAAACCGCAAAGCCGAGCTCTGTGTCATGGCGACAATCGCAGCTTTCGTGCCGCTGTATGCCGGAAGCATCGGATTAACTTTATCATTGCCAAGGATCGCGGCATTATTGATAATCACCCCGCTCTTTGCCTTTTGCATGGCATTCAGTGCGTGCTTCATATACAGATAATAGGCCGTCTGATTCGTCGCAAGGAGCGTATCCCAATCGTCTTCTTTGATCCGGTTCAACGGACCGGCTCCGACGGAGAGAACGCCGGCATTATTAAAGAGAATATCCACCCGGCCTTCTTCTTCAATAATCGCTTCCATCGTGGAAGCGATCTGATTCCGGTCCGTGTTGTCCACCTGGTGAAAAACAGCCTGTCCGGTCAGGGACTCGACGATGGCTTCCCCCTCGCTTTTTCTTCTGCCGGTGAAATGGACCCTGGCCCCGCGCTCGGCAAACTGACGGACGGCTTCTTTGCCGATCCCGGACGTTCCTCCATTAACCACAACGATCTTGGCTTTGAAATCATTCATATGTTCGTCCTCCTGTTTTTATGTTCATGTTTTGTTCATTCCCCATCTAACTATTTTAGAAACCGCTCCGGGTGGAAACAGATGTTTTAATCCCTCGTTTACTGGACAAATCCGGTATCTGATGGTATTATATAGACCAGTTGTTATAATTACTTGAAAGGAGAGATCCGTATGCCGCAACAACCAAATGCCAAAACGAATATTATCAAAGCTGCCGCGCATCTGTTTCAAGAGCAAGGGTATCACGGAACCGGCTTGAATCAGATCATCGCTGAAAGCGGGTCTCCCAAAGGCTCTCTGTATCATTACTTTCCCAAAGGAAAAGAGGAACTGGCTGTCGCAGCCATTGAACGGACATCTCATGAAGTCAGGGAACGCCTCAGAGCCGGACTCGATGCCGAAAAGGATCCTGGTACGATGCTCTCAGACTTCGTAACTGCGATCGCCGATGCCTACGATCACGGTCATAAAGAAAACGGCCTCCCTGTCGCAGCCATCGCACTCGAAATGGCTACTCAGCATGAATCGATCCGTCAAGCCTGTGAGCAGGCTTATGAGAGCTGGTTTCAGGTGCTTAAAGAGAAGCTGGTTGAATCCGGTGTTCGCCATCAGGATCCAGCCATGCTGGCTGAAATGTGCAATGCTCTGATTGAGGGCGCATTTATTTCTGTCAGGATCAAAGGGCATACAGAGCCTCTCAGACAGGTTGCTTCCATGATACCCCTGCTCGTGCACAAACAAAACGGTTGAATCATCGTTTTGCCAACAAATTATAACGACCAGTCTATTTAAATAGGGGGGGAACCATGCCAATGAAACAAACGTTTTTCATCACAGGAGCCACAGGAAATATCGGATCGTATGTTGCACAGGAACTCGCGGAGGTTGGTCATCACGTCAAAGCGGGGATTCGGCAACCGGAGCATACCGGCGATCAACTCATGCATGAACATATCGAAGCTGTTTCTTTTAATTTCCTAAAGCCCGATTCCTTTCATTCCGCACTTAATGATACAGATGGTGTATTGCTGATCCGACCACCACAGCTTGCGAATCCGGAACAGGACATGCTGCCGTTTATCAATGCTGCAAAGGAAGCCGGTATCAGCCGGATCGTATTCGTTTCACTTCTTGGTGTAGAACGCAATCCGTTCGTTCCGCACCGGAAGATTGAACAGTTCATTCGTTCATCAGGGATTAACTACACCTTCTTACGCCCTTCTTTTTTTATGCAAAATCTTACAACGACGCATCGCTCGGATATTGCCATTCACAAACTCCTCGATGTCCCTGTCGGTAAAGCTTTGACCAGTTTTATTGATACGAGGGATATTGCCAGTGTGGCTGCAGTTTGTCTCACCAGTGACCTTCATCAAAACAAATCCTATACACTCACCGGCAACAGGGCGATCGGCTATGACGAAATGGCCAATACACTCAGCCATGTTCTTGAAATACCGATCGAGTACCAGCCAAAATCACCTGCAAAGTTCAGAAAGCGCCTCATCTTTGATGGGACTCCGAAAGCATTTGCTAACGTTATGACCCTGTTGTATCTCATGACTTGGGCAGGAACTGCCAAAAAGACGACTCGGACCGTCCAGGATATTTTGCAGCGTGAGCCCATCGCATTTGATCAGTTTGTTCTTGATCACAAAGCGGTCTGGATCAAGGAATGATCTAGTGATTGATAAACTGATAACCCCTGGACCAATCCATTCGTTTTCATTGAGATTCAGATATCATCGTCGTACACAAGAATCTCCTGGACCGCGCGAGACTGACGTTCGCCGATAATGAAATCATCACCATTGAGAACTATATCGGAGATCCGAAGCTCGATGCACTGCTTGAAAAACTGAAAGAACGGTAACAAAATCAAAGGACCCGGATATGCTCCGGGTCCTTGTTTGTATTCGGTATGAGTGATGGGATCAATCTCCTGAAGCCTGCTCGAGCTGAAAGACACGTTTATCAAGATCGGAGAGTTTGTTATTGATGTAGCGGGTTTCGACTTCGACGTTTCGCTTATTCGTTTGAAGCAGCATCAGAATGTCCTCAGACTGCGTCAGCTCGATTCGCTGCATCGTCTTATCCATGTCCTCAACACGGTGCTTCAGTTCCCCGAGATCATGCTCAACATGAGACAATTTTGAATCCATCTGATCCAGGCGGTCATCCATTTGATCCAGACGCCCGTCCATTTGATCCAGACGTCCGTCCATCTGATCGAATCGTTCATCCATGCCATCCAGGCGGTCATCGATACCATCCAGACGCTCTTCTATCTGATCGAGACGCTCTTCTATCTGATCAAACCGCTTGTCCATCTGATCGAGACGCACTTCAATCCGATCAAATCGCTCGTCCATCTGATCGAGACGCACTTCAATCCGATTAAACCGCTCGTCCATCTGATCGAGCCGCTTATCCATCTTTATAAGCATTGATAAGATTTGCTCTTCCATACCGATCACTCCATTCGCTTTAATTGTAATCGAAAACCCCGTTCTTTGCATGATACAAAAGCCTGTTTTGCATCACCTCAATCGCAGTTTTTTTAACCTGCACATTCCCTTGAACGGGGAATGGGAAAAGCATGCCGAATGGAGATTTGCTTCTGAGATGACGGGATTGACTTCGGCTCTTCAGGTCCTTTATATTATCTCATATCGAACACGCATTCGCAAAAAATCCTGGGAAGCTCTTGAAAATGCCGGAACTTCCCTGTTTGATGGGTCATTCACATGCAGTCCTCCACACCTGGACGTCAAAATTTCGGGCTGTCCCACTTCCCCATCTCCGGCAGTTCCGGATCGTCGAGGTGATTGAAGAAGCCCTGATTGACAATCGTTCGCCACAGATACGTATCAAACTTAAACGGTCCGGCCGATTTAACGTACAGCACGACTTCCTTTGTCACCTGGAACTCAAAGACAAAGTCTGTGCCGTTTGAGAGCCTGAAGTGATAGAGCGGAAGCTGACCGTCAATAAACTGATAGGTTAACACCCAATGCCCATAGTTGCTGTTTAACCGCTGTTCCATTCTTCTGGTCGCACTCTCCACAATCTGTCCGTCCGTTGCCATCTTGGTCCACATCATGTTTGCATAACTCATGTGTCTCCACTCCCCATGGTTGGTTTGGCAACCATCAAGGCCGTTATTGGTTATGAGTCGCTCCTCTCCTGTCGTATTGGGACGTCAAAAAGCCCCTGCTCACCGTGTGAACGGTGAACAGGGGCTGATTCTTGCCCGTATTCTCATCGCTCATCACCCAGACGGACGAGTCCGTCTGCTGGTCGGGGCACCTTTGCCGGTATATGGCCAGGTTGCCGTGGAGTCATGGAGCCAGTTCTCTCGTCCACTCTTGATAATTGCTTTCTTCATTATACCACGGGTATCCCGGTAAATACAGTGTTTTACTCGCCTGATGCCGGGCGTTCACCGAGTTCCTTCTCAAGCATATAGAAGGCATTGCTGTCAGGTTCAATGCGCTTAAGCTTTTGAATGATATCATCAAAGCTTGCTTCTTCTTCCACCTGTTCTTCAATGAACCAGTTGAGGAAAGTCATCGTCGCATGCTCCCGCTCATCGAGTGCTTTATCCGCAAGCTCATAGATCCGTCTTGTCACTTCTTTCTCGTGGTCCAATGACTTTTCGAACGTATCGAGGATCGACTGAAAGTCATTATTCGGTTCCGGAAGAGCGGTGATCGAAGCTTCTTCCCCCATATCGACAAGGAACTGATAGAACTTCATCCCGTGTTCACGTTCTTCCTCTGCCTGTGCAAGATAAAACTGCGCAAACCCGTCATGACTGCGGTTCGAGCAGTATGCCGCAGTGGCCAGATACACATGTGCTGCAAAAAACTCATAATTCATCTGTTCATTCAACCCTTTTGACAGTTCCTTACTCATCATCGTTACATCGCTCCTTTTTGAAGGTATGGTATCCCTTTCCCTGATTGCCATGATTATAACATCGGAAAACCGTATCCATCAAATTGACACTCCCCACGACTAAAGTCGGGGGATTCTTGGGAACAGAGCGTACTTGTTAAAGCGTGGCATACACGCAAAACAGCGGTTTCTCCTATTGACCAAGCGAACCCCGTCTGACCGACGGTTTTTGTTTCCGTTTATGAAAGGACATGTAACCCTTCTTGTAAGATGTTTCGACTGGCGTTGATGTCACGATCATGGTGCGTACCACAAGAGGGGCACGTCCATGATCGAACACGCAAATCCTTTTTGCCGTCATGATGACCACAGGATGAACAAAGCTGACTGGATGGGAACCATCGGTCAATTTTGATGATCGTGCGATCATGCCACTCCGCCTTGTACATCAACATATCCTTAAAAGCCGACCAAGATACGTCTGAAATGGCTTTTGACAGCTTCTTATTTTTCAACATTCCTTTGGCGTTTAAATCTTCGATACAAACGACATCGTGGTTTTTGATGATCGTTGTACTGAGTTTTTGAAGGAAATTCGTTCGTTGATTGGCGATCTTCTCATGGATTTTGGCAACTTTGACCTTTTGCTTTTGATAGTTTTTGCCTTCACGCAACGGTTTTCCGTCTTTCTTCGCCTGTTCATAGCGTCTTGACAGCTTGCGTTGCTCACGCTTTAGCTTCTGTTCCATCTTTCGTGTAAAGCGTTCGTTGTCGATCTTTTGCCTGTCTGAAAGGATGGCGAAATGGTCAATGCCAAGATCAATGCCTACGGCTGATCCTGTTGCATCGAATGGTTTAATCTCCGTTTCAGCAAGAACGGATATAAAATGCTTACCCATTGGCGTTCGTCGGATCGTGGCAGACAGAATACGTCCCTCAACATGACGGCTTTTTGCGAATTTGACGTAGCCCAGTTTCGGAAGGAAAAGGCGATTGCCTTCGATTCGCATTTTGCCGACGGTTTTAAAAGACTGAACATCGTTCTTCTTTGACTTTAATCGAGGGTATTTGTTTTGTTTCTTAAAGAAACGGTTGAATCCGTCAGCTAAGTGTTTTAACCCTTGTTGCAAGGCGGTGCTGTCCACTTCTTTTAACCATTCGTAATCTCGTTTTAATTGCGGGAGTTCCGCAGAACAGGCATTGTAGGACATCCCTTTGCCTGTCTCTTTATACCTGTCGTTCCACTTCGCAAGAAAGTGGTTATAGACAAAACGAGTCGAACCGATGGTTTTCGCAATCAAGATTCGCTGTTCTCGATTGGGATAGATGCGAAAGCGATAGGCTTTATGATTTGTCATTGCGTTCACCTCCTTCTTTATGGTATATTAAATATACTCTAAATATATCTTTAAAGGAGGTTGATGTCAATGTCTAGGGTGCAAAAGCACTTGAATTTCCCAAAAGAATTGTACGAAGCGATAGAGGAATATCGAAAGGAGAATATGATTCCAACGTTTGCCAGTGCCGTCTACGAATTGGTGCGAAAAGGCTTGAAAGCCTAAGACCGTTCGCTGTCATCCTCCGAATAAATTCGGGGGTTTTCTCGCTCACAACTTATAACCCGAAGAAAGGCAGGAAGTGCCATGACCGAAAACGACTTGTATGAACAGGAAGAGGCGTTATATGCCCGGGAAGAAGCACTCCTCTCCTATGACCCCGGAGAACAGGGCTCTGCCGGCTACTCTCCTTATATTCAGTTATACAAAGATTTCCTCAAACTGTACGACCGTCATCCTGACTTTGAAGCCGAGCGGGAGGCTGTCACGATGAAACTCGTTCACTACCTGATTGAATTCGGGACGTACTTGAAGACAACGGAACAGGCAAGCCCGGGTCCTGCGATCACGCCCCTGAAACAGGTGCTGCGGTATGACAGGCGAAATCCGCTGGCTCATTACCGACTCGGCTTCCTTCATTACCGAAAACACGCCTATCATGAGGCGATTCACTACTTCAACCGCAGCCTGGACTTTCATTCGGCCGATTCCGTAATCAAATGGAAACTGAACAGCCGGCAAAAGCAGCTCGCTTCCCTCTACCTGACGAACAGCGCCCTCCATATTCAGAACAGCATCTCAGAAGGAGAAGAGGATGTCATACAAGGGGCTGACGGCTACCCTCTCGCGCCTGCGATTGACGGTCTTATCCGTGACATGGAATTTGAAATCCGCTCAACGGATGACGTACAGACCTGTTCGTACGAAGCATGTCAGACGTTTTTCGAAACCGGCGGTGATCGTGACGACTGGCTGTTGTTCTTTGACTATCAGGACACCTATCTGAAGCACCGGGGCATGATTCAGACGATGCATGTCGACACCGCACGGGTTCTCCGTTCGCTGTTTGATGCCGGAGGGAAGCCGGTCAAGGCTTCTGATATCGCCGATGTCTATCCGGAAGGCGCAAGAAACAATACGTATACCCAGAAAATCAGCCGGATCCGGCAATTCGTGCTGCGTCATTTCATGAAGGATGATCTGATTGTGAGTACCGATTCTGTCCCTGGCGGTACACATGACCGTCATTCTGTCACCTATGCCCTCAATCCGAATGATAAGGGCATTGTCCTGACAAGAAGCGACGCCTGAAGCAAGCCTCCTCCCCCTGATGACAGGGGTGTCATCGCCTTTATCCTATACTTGATTTATCAAAGCGAAAGGGTGATGACATGATGAGACACATCGAAGAAACATTACGGGCATGCGGATTTTTGGCGGAGGTAAAGGATGGGGTCATTGACCTGTCGGGAGAATCAAGGGAGAATCTCGATTTCCTTCATGAGGCCGCAGTGAGAAACGGGCTTCTGACACCTGTCGATGAGACCGGCTTTCGGTTTCAGGCAGCGAATCACAGTGTGAATCAAACAGCGCTGTTTGAGGCGATGAATGTGTGGGGGCGCGGATTCCACGAGGGGCTGTATGAGTGGCGTTCGGAGGACGATGTCGTGTTGGCGATATTGGATCTGAACATCGCGGGGATCGTCCGTCATCTGAACAGACTTGGGTTCCACACCACCGGAAGCTGCGGCGGCCATGAAGAAGAGCGCGTTCGGCGCCCGGCGTATATCATGCTGGCAGACGATCAGCAGGTGCCGGCAGTGACGGCCCTCCTAGAAGCACTCTCCTTTAAGGTACGGCAGCCAATGCGCCAGCCGAATAAGATCGTCTTTCATCAGCCATCTTTTGAATCGTTCATGGACGGCAGTCTTTGGCTTTCGTACCTGACTCCTGACAACCTCAGCCATGCCGCTGCGGTGATCCGGACATGCCGCTTCAAGCGACGGCTGAGAGACACGCTTTCCATCAGTGGCCGAAGCGGCAATGAAGATGCCATCCGGAATTATGTCATTGACGCTCTCCTGACAATCACGCCTTACGTCAGCGTCGATCACTACGGCAACATCCTTGCGAAGCTGGACAGCAAGGGCTCACATCACGGACCGACAATCATGGTCAATGCCCATCTGGATTCGGTGGAAGATCTTGCAGAAGGACGGACCATCATCGAGGAAGGCAGCATCTGGACGAGCAGCGAAGGCATACTCGGTGCCGACGACCGGGCCGGCGTCGCGATTCTCCTCGAAGCCCTCCGCACCGTCAAAGAGAGCCGTCATTTTACCGGCAGTGTGAAGATCGCCTTCACCGTGGAAGAAGAAATCGGCCTCGTCGGGGCAAGGCAGGTGGATCCGTCCTTCCTGTGGGGTGTCGATGCGGCCATCGTCGTTGACAGAAGGGGGCAAACGGATATCGTCACGGGAACCGGCGTCCGACATGAGACCCGCTTCTGTCACGAACTGTTCGGCGCCTGGGTGATGGACATCGCGGCAAAAACCGGACTCAAGGGCTGGCAGACGACGCCAGGGGGAAGCAGCGACACGAGGATCTGGGCGGAGCACGGGATCGAGAGCGTCAACCTCTCTGCAGGGTATCAGCATGAACATACCGATCGGGAGACCCTTGACGTCAACGCGGCAGCGAACACGCTTCAGCTCGTGACGGCACTCCTCCTCGAGCGGCGCTCCCTGCAAAGCGTCCTGTGCCAGATCCGAAACGGAGCCCGTCAGGCCAACTGACACGCACAGTCGAAAACAAAGAGGACCTTGCCGGTTGTGGCAAGGTCCTCTTTGTCATGTCTCAAGGCCGCTTTATTTTACAGAAGCTCCTTCAGTTTTTCCGCTTCCTCTTCGGTCAGGGTGATGCCCTTTCCCATCTTCTCATACTCCGGCGCCCAGTCCCGGATATCGTACTTCGGGGCCCTTCCGTTCCAGCTGACTTTGTTCAGTTCCTTGCGCCAGCCTTTCGCGTTCTCAGACAAGACACCGACGTGTTCGGCAATCTCGTACTTAATCTCAGCCATGATGATCCCTCCTGCTTCATTTCGTGTTCGTTTCCTCATCAGTATACCGGATATCGCTGGCTTCGTCACCGGTGTTTCCCGGCTTGTACAGATAGACACCCGCCCCCATCACCGCTGCCGTGATGATGAACAGATACAGCCCGGAGCCGGCACCATTGACCGACGCGCCCATCATCTCCACCTGCTTGCTTACGGCAAAAGCAATGGCAGCGACAAAGGTCAGCCCTGAAAGCACGAGACCTGCGATCCGGTTCAGTGGTGCAAGCTTCACTGCCTTATATACCGGATAGATGAGCGGCAGAATAAACAGATAGCCATCCTGCTGGAAGCCTGAGGCAGATACGAAGCCGAGGTCGGCCCAGGGCAAAAATAGTGACAGGACGGCGAGCACCCCGCTTCCGATGATCAACTTGCCTCCGAGTGATTGTGTGGTCCAAAGATTCATTTTGATCGTCCCCTTTCGTCTAACGGATGTCTTCATTGTATTCATACCGGTGACAGGGACTGTCAGGGAACGTCAATTCGTGTATGTTCGTCTTTTTGTTCTCCGCCCTGCGATGTATTTCTCCCGGATTTCGAATCTTTCTCCGGAGAAATACCGTATAATAGGAAATAAAAAAAAGGGACGTGATGGAAATGTTGGATGAATTATTTGCAACTATCGACTGGGCACTGATCGCACCGATCCTGCTTCTTCAGCTTGTACTGATGGTCGTGGCACTGTTTGACTGCGTAAGGAGCGATGAGGTAAAACAGCCGAAATGGGTCTGGTATCTCGTCATTATCTTTATCAATATTTTAGGCCCGATTATCTACTTCATCTTCGGAAAGGACAAAGGATAACATGGCTCTTTTGACTGTGGAACACCTCACCAAACAATTCGGCTCTTTCTCGGCGGTCCGCGATGTGAGTTTCACCGTGCAAGAAGGCGTCTGTGCCACGCTTCTCGGTCCGAACGGCGCCGGGAAAACGACGACACTGAACATGATTACCGGCCTCAGTACCCCGACATCCGGCACCATCGCACTCGGTGACGGCTACACGCTCGACCGGCGTCACCATCTCGGCTACCTCCCGCAGCACCCGTCCTTCTTTAACTGGATGAGCGCGGAGGAATACTTACGGTTCTCCGGCGAACTCGCTGGCCTCACACGTCAGGAGGCAAATGAACGGGCCCGGGTCCTCCTCGGTAAAGTCGGGCTCGACGATGCGGCCCGAAAACGGATTGCGGGCTTCTCCGGCGGGATGAAACAGCGCCTCGGCATCGCCCAGGCCCTCATTCACAAACCCGCCCTCGTCATCCTCGATGAGCCGGTTTCGGCACTCGATCCCTTCGGCCGGAGGGAAGTGCTTGATTTGATGCAAGAACTGAAAAAAGAAACGTCCATTCTCTTCTCCACCCACGTCTTAAACGACGCCGAGCAGGTCAGTGATGACGTGTATATGATGAAAGGCGGCTCACTCGTCATGTCCGGCTCTCTGACTGAGGTACAGGCCTCCTTTGAGCGGCCGGTGATCCATCTCGCCACGGCACTGCCAATCGGAGAATGGCTTGACGGTAAAAGCTCTGCCACGTGGATCACCTCGGTGGAAGCATCTGAGCTTGGCGCCACGCTCGGGGTGACGGATATCGCCGAAGCCCGCGACGCACTCCTGAACGACAACGCACTCCGGGCTCTTGGCATCACCCGCTTTGAAGTCGGGCGCAAATCCCTCGAAGACGTCTTCGTGGAGGTGATGCAGGCATGAAGCAGTTTCTTATTCTTTTCAAAAAAGAAGGCCTCGAATCTGCGCGGAATTTTAAATGGCTCTGGCTGCCTGTCGTCTTTATGATTCTCGGCCTCACCCAGCCTTTGACGAGCTATTATTTTGCCGATATTCTGGAGAATTTCGGCGGTTTGCCGGAAGGGGCTGTCTTTGAGATGCCGCCTCCTGAAGCGGCGGAGGTCCTCGCCGGAACCCTCAGTCAGTTCAGTCAGATCGGTATCCTCGTCGTGGTCCTTGCCTATATGGGCACCGTCAGTCAGGAACGCACCGCCGGTCAGCTTGCCATGGTCATGGTCAAGCCGGTTTCCGAAGCCGCCTACCTTCTTGCCAAGTGGCTGCATATGGTGCTCTTGACAGCCATCGCCCTGTTCTTCGGATTCGGTATCAGCGTCTATTACACCCATCTTCTGATCGGTGAGGTGACGATGCTGAACGCCTTTTACGGAGGCTTGACCTATCTTCTTTGGCTCGTCTTTGCCGTGAGTCTGCTTCTGTTTCTCAGTGTGACGTTCAACCGCCAGGGCGCCGTTGCATTTCTCAGTCTCGGGATCCTCCTCGTCATGGGCATCGTGTCGCTCTATGCTCCGGATCTTCTTTCGTGGTCACCAGGAGCGCTCTCAGGACTCGCCTCGCACTGGTTCTATACCGGTGAAGCGGGCGACGGATTCACCGGTACCGTGGTGATCACGCTGATTCTCATCGCAGCCCTTCTCACCGCTTCTCTTTTGGTCTTCAAAAAGCAGGAGATGATCACCGCATCACCGTAACCTCCACACGAACAGGCAGCCGGTACAGGATTTCCCCTGAACCCGGCTGCCTGTTTCTTTGCATCTGCGGGCGTCTAACTGCCGATATAGCGCTGATACAGGGACAGGGCCTCCACCGGATCGGACGTGTTGTGCACGAGGGCACGGCCGTCACGAAACAGAACTACGCGGCGCCCTTCAAGTTCAAGCTGCATGAGAAACGGATTCTCACTCACCGGCACATCAGGCAGGTCGTGTCGGACCCGTTCAAAGGAGACTGCCTTATGCGGGCGGATCTGAACCGTATCACGTCCGCAAAGGACAGCCGTCTTTGTCTGCGCCGAGCGGTCGAGGTTCGGGTATTTTGGGTCCGGGCCACAGCTCGGGCAGCCCGGATCTTTCAGCCCGGTGACATTCACCTTTCTTGTCTCATTCGACCAGACATCGAACTCCACGAGCTCTTCACGAAGCGCTTCGCGGTTCCCTGAAAGAAGCTTCAGGGCTTCAGCTGTCTGAAAGGACGCAGTCATCTGAACCGCGGGACTGATAATACCCGCTGTGTCACAGGTTTCTCCACCAGGCCCGGCATCCCCGAGGATACACTGCAGGCACGGTTTTTCTTCGGGGAGGACGGTATAAGAGAGACCTCCCGAAGCAACACATGCCCCGTAAATGAACGGGATGCCCCGCTTCATGCAGGCATCGTTGATTGCCATGCGTGTCTCGAAATTGTCGAGTCCGTCAACGACCGCGTCCACATCTGCCATCTGAGCGAGGAAAACCGGCGTGATCTCTTCGGTCAAACCGGTGATCGTGACATCGCCGTTAATCGACCTGAGCCGGCGTTCTGCGGCAACAGCCTTCGGAAGGCGCCCGTGAGCGTCCTGTTCCGTATAGAGCTGTTGGCGCTGAAGATTCGAATGTTCCACATAATCCCGATCGACGATAAGCACCCGGCCGACACCCGCTCTCACGAACATCTCCGCCGCGGCACTTCCGAGGGCTCCGGCCCCTGCTATCATGACCGATCCGTCGCGAATCTTGGCCTGACCGTCATGCCCGATGCCTTCGAATCGCTCCTGTCTGGAATATCGCGCTGTCATCGGACCGGACTGATCCCTTCTTGAGGGCTGCTCGCCGTCGCTCTCAGAGCTTTCGGAATGCGTCCTGCTTCAAAACTCAGCCTGCCTGCATACACCGCCTGTTTCATCGCCTCGGCCATCTTCACCGGATCCCCGGCCCGGGCAACTGCGGAGTTCAACAGCACACCGTCAGCACCGAGCTCCATCGCATACGCCGCGTCTGACGGGCTCCCAAGGCCGGCGTCCACGATCACCGGCACGTCCGCCTGATCGAGAATATGCATGAGATTGACTGGGTTCAAGATGCCGAGCCCCGAACCGATCGGCGATGCAGCGGGCATGACGGCATGCACCCCCATCTCCCCGAGACGCCTTGCGAGGACGACATCATCCGACGTATAGGTCAGTACGGTGAATCCGTCTTCGAGGAGCGCCTCTGATGCCTTCAAAGTCTCCACAGGATCCGGAAGCAGGGTCTTCTTGCAGCCGATGACTTCCACTTTCACCATGTCACAAAGTCCCGCCTCTCTCGCAAGCTTCGCCGTCCTGACGGCTTCCTCTGCCGTATACGCTCCGGCGGTATTCGGCAACAGCTCGAAGCGGTCGAGATCGAGCCCCTTAAAGTCATGATCAGGCGCTTCATCCAGCTTCATCCGCCTGACAGCAAACGTCAGGACACCAGTGCCGGAAGCAGCGACAGCCTCTTGTTGAATCTCCGGGCTGTCATACTTTCCGGTGCCGAGCATGAGCCTTGACGGGAGTGTTTTTGATCCAATCTGTAACATCATTATCCGCCTCCTTTAAAATGCACGATTTCGAGCCGGTCACCGTCGGTCACTGCCGAGGTGGACCAGTCATCGCGCTTGACGATTGTGCCGTTCTGTTCAATGGCGATCCTTCCACCGGTGATGCCGAAATGATCAAGCACATCCTCGATGGTCGTCACCTCTTCAAGATTCTCTTCCTGCCCGTTAATAGCGAGCTTCATGATGTGATCTCCTCCTTTTTAAATCCGTTCATAAGCGGCGGCTTCCTGCCCGTCGCCATCCATTCTGCCAAGAGCTTTCCCGTCAGTGCAGACAGGAGAATACCGTTTCGGTAATGCCCGATACTGACAAAGAAGCCTTCCTCCCATTCGTCCACTTCCGGTATACCCCTGTTATGCCTCGGCCTGACGCCGCTCCACAACACTTCAACGACGGCATCCGCCAAAGCCGGTACGAGCATCAGAGCCTGATCAAGGAGATGAGACACCGCCGATGCCCGCACGTGCCGCGACGTGTCCCACGGCTGTTCCGTTGCACCGATGATGATCCGCCCGTCTGCTTTTGGCACGAGGTAAACGTCGTCAGTGACGAGCGTTTCCTGAAACGGCAGCTCATCAGGTCGAAGGGCAAGGCACTCCCCCTTCACCGGATGCACATCCGCCTCTTTGCCGCCGGGAAAGCCGGCAACGCCCGGTGCTGCGAGAAGCTGATCACCGGTAAAGGTGTTCCCGCTTTCCGTGTGAACTTGCCAGCCGCCGTCCGATCGCCCGTACCCTGTGACGTTCTCTCCCTCAAAGAGCTCGCCCCCGCGATGGATGAATGCCTGACGCATCGCGTCAATCGTCAGGCGCGCATCCACCTGTCCTTCATCAGGGAAGTACAGCACGCCTTTAGCCTCCGGTAAAAGCGGGAAACCGTCCTCGACCCAGCGGTATCGGCCGCGAACAGCACCGTGCTGATCCGCCAGCTTCTGAAGAGCCGTCAGTGACGCTTCGGTCATCGCTGCCCGGTACGCCCCTTCCTGCCGGTAGCCTGTCTGCATCCCGCTCCATGTCTCGAGCTGATGGGCGAAATCCCGCCAATAAGCACGGGCTTGAAGAGAAAACGACAGGACTTCAGCTCCGGTATGCAGCTCCGTCTGGGCACCGAGCATGCCCGCTGCGGCCCAGGTTGCCCCTCGCCCGACCCGTTCACGCTCGATGACCTTGACAGACAGACCTGCCTCGAGAGCGTGAATGGCCGTCGCCATTCCCATGATGCCTCCGCCTATGACAATCAGTCTTCTCATGCGTCCAACTCCCTTCTTAATTCGCAAGCCGCCCTGGCGGGATCTTCGCTCAAAAAGACGGCACCGATCACCGCAACCCCTGAAGCACCCGCTTCTTTCAACGCCTTGATCCGGTGCGGTTCAACACCGCCGATGGCGATCACCGGCGTGCGGACCGACCGGCAGATGAGCTCGAATTGCCGGATCCCGAGTGTGGCTTTTGTTTCCTTCGATAACGGCGGATAGACAGGCCCGGCAAACAGATAGGACAGGCCTTCCTCCTCACACCGGAGCGCTGCTTCGAGGGAATGCACAGACCGACCGACGGCCCGCGAATGAGCTGTGGCCTGTTCCGGCAGATGGAGCGCGCCTCCGCTTTCCCGGGCTCCGGGTGTCTTGTCATTGATGATGAGGGATGCCTGGAACGTCCAGTCATTTCCGATGCGTCGGGTATCCTCCGCCATCCACGCCGGTTCACGGACATGAATGGCATCGGCGTATGGGGCAATCCGCTCCGACATCTGTAAAAAAGATGCTTTTGTCAGGGTTCCTGTTGACAGGGTATGCAGCTCCATGCTTCATGACCTCCTTATGATCGTCAACTGTGATGATAAAACCATACAAAAAAGCCCTCTCCTGTTTATAGGAAAGGGCTCACGATCCGGCTGTGGTTCACCAAATAAAGCGCGTCTGCTCACTTCCCTACGCCAGTATGAACTGGATCAGGTTCAGGGAGTCCCGAAGTACACTTCGATCTCAGCCCTTGTAAAGGGCACCTCCAGTGAAAACTATTTTGTTGATGCTAATGGTACTAAATAGGTTTTGTTCTGTCAACGGGAACGGTGCTGATGTTCAGCTTTTCCAAAATGAGGTCTCGTCTTTCTTACTTTCGATGCTTGCGTCGATGATTGCCCCGATGAGCGGATAGTCCACCTCATCTTTCCAGCGGATTCTGAACAATCCTTTTGTCTGCGTGTAGCCTGACGCCTGAATCCGTTCGGCAAAGGCTGCCATCACGTCCTCTTCCGGAGCAATGCTCAAGTGCTGCTTGGCGGTGGAGATTCCGATGATAAAGGACCCGCGATCCGTAAACATCGGGGTGTTCCACTTGATATGCCCCTCGAGCCCTGGATACGTGTCTCCAATCCACCGGAGAAGCGTCTCCATCCGTTCTCGTTGCATGGGATCATCCATGCCTTTCAGATAGTCGCTGAATACGTCCATGTTCCGTCCCCGCTTTCCATCATTTTGGTGATGCCGTCACACTTCTTCTGCATTGACATGGCGTTTGCGATAGCCTCTGACAATCCGCTCGAGCATGGCACTGTCCATATTGAGCGGCGGATGATTCATCCGCTTTAACAGCCGATCCGTATTGTCGTGACTGAAAGCGATCGTCCGGTTTAAATATGGTTCAAAGACAGCCAGCGGCTCATTCATCTTCTGTTCAAGCCTCGACAGGCGATCCGCCGCTTCAAACGGCACCCAGGTCAGCTCGGGAAACTCGAAGCCCTTCTGAATAGCCTTCATGATCATCCCGTTCGTCGGAGGATTCGGATTCGTCACATGATAGATCAAACCGTTCTCACTCTCCGTTACGGCACCTACAATCAGATCGGCCACGTAATCCACCGGTACGAGGTGGGTTTCATCCTCATCGCTCACGACAATGGTGCTCGCATCGGCGGCTTTTGTCCGGTCCTTCTCGCTGTGGCGCTTCATCAGCTCAACGGCACGCATCACGCCGTACAGTCCAAAGGTGGAATCCGCTTCACCTGTCTCGCTGTCCCCGACGATAATCGCCGGACGCAAAATGGCAACACAGAAGCGGTCTTGCCTTGAAAGCACTTCATGCTCGGCGTGACATTTACTCTCCTCATAGGCGTTGACGAATTCACGTCCCTTTGTTTCATACAGCGTTTCGACCCCGACATCATCCATCCCGAGGGTGTACGCGGTGCTCACATGCAGAAATTGCCGGACACCGAGCCGCTCCGCTGCGTCCAACAGCCCCTTTGTCCCTTCGAAATTGCTCTCTAAAACCCGTTCACGTTCCGACGCATCAAAAGACAGATAGGCGGCAGAGTGAATCACCGTATCGATCGTGCCTTTGAGCGCATCGATCTGTGATTCCTGAAGCCCTGCCAACGGCTTCATGACATCCCCTTCGACAAATCGGACGGCTTCCTGCGTCTTTTTGGGAAGGCCGTCAAGCCAGTCTTCGGCCCGTTCCCTGTTACGGATCAGCGTATACACGGTATGGCCCTTTCCGGCAAGACGTTTTATGAGTACCGTGCCGAGAAAACCGGTGGCCCCGGTTACAAATACATTCATCATCAAAACTCCCTTTTGCTTGATTGCTGGTGTCGTTCGATTCTGGTGCTTCGTCTATTCTACTGAAGATTCAGGAGAATGTGTAGTTCATTGCTCATTTTCTTAAAGGGGCGGTTTCGTTGATCTGTTTAAAGGGACTCACCGCAAAAACAGGACCCTGCGCCAGTGACGCGGATCCTGTTCGAACCGGTATGAAGATTCACGCTCCGTTTGAATCGAGCATCTTGCCCAGCTGCTTCACAGTCGGCGTCAGATTGACGAAGAAGTAGGCTTCCCTGAGCCTTCTCGCTTCGTGGCTCGTCTGTTTGTAACCGCTGCCTCCCGCATGCAGCATCCCTGCCTGCACAGCGTCAAGGACGAGTTCAGCTGTCGCTCTGCGGATCTCAAGGAGTTCCTCCCAGGCAGACAGAACACGACCGTCTTTACTCAGACGTGCAAGGCTGTCGGACATTGCGGCAGCTCTTTCCTTAATGTCAGCCGGTTGTACCGGTAAATAAGCATTGCAGCCGCTTTGTCTGTTCACGTGCTTCTCCATGCCCCTGACCGACGCCGCTGCGACTCCGAGTCCGATGGGAACTTGATACGCCACAAAGGAAGGGCGGATGTCTTTGATAAACAGATCGGCATCGTCAGAGAGGACCTCTTCATCGCTGATCACGACGCCTTCAAACCGGCAGGCATAGGTGGCACTCCCGTTCAACCCAAGATAATCGGCCTTCTCCTGCATGTGAAGATTCGGATGATCACAGCTGACAAAGGCCATAATCCTGCGGTTATCAAAAGTCTCGGCAATGACACCGAACCGGTGGCCGTCTCCGAGATTCGATACCGACGGCAGCACGCCATGAATGACATAGCCGCCAGGCTGCTCCTCGGCTTTCAGGTGCAGGGACTCAAGTCCCGCATAGTACTTCATCGGATTGGAGAGACCCGTCCCGCCAATGACGGCTCCGCTTTCAAGAAGGGGTAAAAAGCGCTCCTTCAACCTGCGGTTTCTCGTATGCCGGACATAGGTGAGAGCGGCCAGATGACACCAGAGGTTGAATCCTGTCGTCATGCAATAGGCGGATACCTGTTCCACGAGCCTGATTTCCCGCGTGATCTGTTCATGTAATCTGTTTGTTCCCTGAATGAATGCACCGGCCTCGGCCAATTCCCCGATGACTTCCCGCGGATAGTACGCCTCTCTGTCAATCGGTTTGACGAGCGGCTTCAGCTTCGTTTCAAGGATATCATCGACGGCTGTTTCGTAATCCATGATCATCTTGGTCTCCCCTTCCGTCATACGTTACTTTTTATTCGGGTTCAGCTCAGTGATGGCGTCAATCGGTGCTTTGACTGCCTCTCTTGCCCGGACCACCGCTTCGTCATCCGGCGCATCATAGAAGCAGAGGCATTTTGTCATATCCTCACAGACATACGTCCGTGAGAAGGACACTTCCGGCACTTCCTGATAGTGAACCGAGTTCTTCTTCTTTCGTTCAAGATACTGATCCATCGTCAGATTCTCCGGGAGGTTCCATTCGACGAGGTAGTTGATTTTCTCTTTTTGCGCCTTGACATGTTCGAGATCCTGACCGACGATGCGGACTTCTTTGGCCAGACTGACCGGAAACCCGGAAGCTTCGAGTGCCTCTTTGGCATCGGATTCCTGATCTGTCTCCACAATCAGAAACGCCCGTTGGAAATTCTGAGCGACCTGCACCTCAATCAGTTCGTGACTTCCTTTTGCCGTTTCAAACCGCTCAACGGCCTGTGAAACTGCCGCTTCATCTCTGATACTGTCCTGCAGTGCTGATTCAAACAAATACAATCCCATGTGTATCGCTCCTTTTTTTCATAATTGTCACACTTGAGTAATTTTATTATATTAATTAATTCAACCTTATTGGTTTCATGATGGATGTTGGGGTATACTTAACCTTGACCCGTCACCAGAAGGAGTTTTGTCATATGAAAGCACGCTATAACCTCCCCTGTAATATTGCCCAGACCCTGAACATCGTAGGTGATCGCTGGACACTCCTGATCCTACATGAGATCCTCATCGGTCACACCACCTTTAACGAAATCAAACGAAGCCTGGAAGGGATCTCGGCGAACATTCTTTCAGACCGGCTGAAGCAGCTTGAGGAAGCGGGCCTTACGTCATCGAGTCTATACTCCGATCACCCGCCCCGCTATGCCTATACGCTCACGGAAAGCGGCAAAGCCCTCGAACCGGTGTTTGATGCCCTCTTGATTTGGGGACAGAACCACCTCGAGCACTGTTATAAAAAAATGATTCACACGTCCTGCGATCAGGAAATTGAAGTGAGCTATTACTGCCCGCACTGCGAGGAGTCGCTCACTAAAGACGACACGACCATCGTCACGCTTTCCGATCAGGTAACTCCGTAGATCCTTTTGCCCCTGTGCCACTTGCACCGGGGCTCTTTTCGTTCAGGCCCGCTGCATCCCCCACTGTTTGCCGACCCATGTCTCAAAGAGACCGACGGCTTTATCAAGAAGCAGTCCGAGCACCCCGATTGTGATAATCCCGGCGAGGACCAGATCGAGATCGAGGGCATTCCTCGCATCAACGATCAGATAACCGAGCCCGGACTGCGCGCCGATCATTTCTCCGGCCACGAGGAATATCCAGGCCGTACCAACGGCGATATGAAGCCCGTTCGCTATATACGGAAAGGCTGCCGGAAAGATGATTTTCACAAGCAGGGACACCTTCCCGATCTCTAGATTCTCTGCGAGCTTCAAATAGGTCCGGTCCACTTTTTTAACGGCAGACACCGTTGAGAGTAAGACCGGAAAGAAGGCCGCGATAAATATGATCACGATCGCCGGCATATTGCCGATGCCAAACCAGAGGACGATAAACGGTGACCAGGCCACCGGTGCGACCGGCCGGAGCACCTGAACGACCGGGTCGACGATCCGCCACATCACGTTTGATCGCCCTAGCAACAGCCCGAGAGGGATCGCGATCAGTACGGCACTGAGGTATCCCGCAAAAAAACGGAACAGGCTGATGCTGACGTGATCAGCCATGGCCCCTGATCGGATCAGGCTGACGAGCCCTTCCCCGACAACTAGTGGGGATGGCAGCAACGCTTCCGGATAATCGCCGATCCAGATGACAAGCTGCCAAATGCCGAGCACGAATCCGATAGAAACGAGCAGATACAGGAGTGTTTCAAGCCATTTCATCCGGTTCACCTCGATTCCTCAAAAGCTGATTGGTCCACAAAATCCGAAAAGGCAGGCGGTTCATCCGATAAATCCATGTCGATGAGCCGCGATCGCAGATGTTCGTACTCGGCTTCTCCGATCGACAGATCCCCGTAATCGATCCAGGCAAGCGACAGCGAAAGCGTCTCTTCATCGACGTTCAAATGATTCTGATGTGCTCGCATCGCCTCCTCTGTCATCGCATCCGCCATCACGCCCGCTTCAAGATACGCCGTTAAAAACGCATCACTCAGCTCAGGGGCTTCTTCCATGAAGTCGTCCCGAAGTACAAGGGCGCAGCACAGGCAGCTACCCGGGCAGAACTGATCCGACTGATACAGAACATGCCCGGCATCAAGAGTAACGCCAAGGGCGCCGAATGGCTCGGCGACAATGTAGCTCGCAATCCGTCCTTCTGAGAGGGCCGCGGGCATCTCCGGCGGTGGCATCTCCACAATATTCACCTCTTCATAGTCGACACCTGCTTCCCTGAGCATCTCATCAAGAAGCAGATGGTGCGCGGACAGAGTATGCGGGATCGCCACAGTCTCGCCACGCAGGTCTGCAGGGTCCGTGATATCGTGAGCGGCAACGATGGCATTGCCCTCCCTGTGGCCAAGTGCGACAGCGGAAAGGTCAATGCCCCGCTCCTTCGCCTTCATGGCCAGTTCAAACAGCACCGAAGCGCCGTCAATCCGTCCTGCATTCAATGCATCCATCAGTTCAATCCAGCTCGAGAAGCGGACGAGTTCAATGTTTCCATGACTCAACAGCTCGTCTTCAAATTCCTTCACAAAATACAGGGGTGCTGCATGGGTGATAGGCAAATGGCCGATCCGGATGACATCATCCTCCCCTGGGGCAGGTGCCCCGCATGCGCTCATGATCATCGTACCGATCATCATGACACCGACAGTCCGATTCGATCGTTTCACTGATTCATCCCTCCACGTCACACGTTCAGATATTGTATTCCGGCTCATCATACGTCTGGCGAAAGCTGAATTCATCCATAATCTGCTTTCGGTAATGCTGAAAATCCCTGTGAGCCCGGTCCCTCGGCTTCGGCAGCTGAATCGTGAGCTCCTTGCGAATCCGACCGGGTGCACTGTCCATGAGAAAGATCCGGTCCGACAGATAGAGCGCCTCATCAATGTCATGGGTCACGAGGATCATCGTCGTCCCTTCCTGATCACGGATGTTCAACAGCTCATTTTGCAGATGGTAGCGGTTGAACGTATCCAGGGCGGCGAAGGGTTCATCCATCAGGATCAGCTCCGGACGAATGGCCAGTGCCCTCGCGATGGCCACACGCTGTTGCATCCCGCCGGACAACTCGGACGGAAACCGGTTCTTACTGTCAAGAAGTCCGACAAGCTTCAGATAGCGTTCGGCTCTCGTTCTTTGCTCTTCTTTCGAGAGACCCTCCGGCTCAAGGGCGAGCTCGATATTTTGCAAGACGCTCCGCCACGGCAGCAGCGCATAAAACTGAAAGAGCATGATCGCTCTTCTCGAGGGGGCTGTCACCGCCTCCCCGTTAAAGACGACCGTTCCCTTCGTCGGCTGCTCAAAGCCGCCAATCACGTTCAAAAGCGTGCTTTTGCCACAGCCGCTCTCCCCAAGAATGGAGATAAACTCCCCCTCCTTGACGGTCAGGTCAATGCCTGCAAGAACATCATGAGATGCACCGTTCGAAAGGAAGGCTTTATATGTATCTT
This sequence comes from [Bacillus] selenitireducens MLS10, assembly GCF_000093085.1. Taxonomy (GTDB): domain Bacteria; phylum Bacillota; class Bacilli; order Bacillales; family Salisediminibacteriaceae; genus Salisediminibacterium; species Salisediminibacterium selenitireducens. The sequence continues at coordinate 2,926,028 of NC_014219.1, forward strand.
TCACTTCCACCACATCCCGTTTCTCCACATGCGCTCCCTCATTTCCAAGTTAATTAATAATTCCAATGTGTTTACTTTGTTTTATCATCATAGCGTATCAGGTTAAAAAAAACAACCTGTAATCCCAAGAAGTCTGAAATCTTTTTTTCAGAGGTACATGTCAAAAAAAGACACCCACCTCACTGGTGAATGTCTGCTTACTTCCTGCTTTATACGTACCCTTGATCGGTATAGTGCACGATGGCGTCCCGCAAAAAGGCTGTCATGCCTTCCTTTTTCTCATAGTACGCCGTAAAACGCTCATCCGCTGTATACATCTGAGCGAGTCCGGCGTGCGCATTCGGATCATACGATGTCCAATAGTGCATGAGCCAGCGTTTATGCATGGCAGCGAGTTCCATCGCCTCTTTCCCTGCCGGACCCCCCGTCAAAAAAGCCGCTTCAAGCTGGCGCAAGATCTCTTCTGACAGGGCTTGTGCTTCTTCATAGGCATCTTTACTCAGCCCCTGAAACGTCTCGTTGGCGTCATCGACGGTCTGATCCCCGTATTTCTCCCGAATCTCTTTGCCGTACGTTTCCTCATTGCGGCGAATCATGTTTGTTTTCAACCCTTCGAACTTCTCTTCATTGGTCATCGTCCTCATCCCTTTCATCGTGTCGATCGTCTGATCAACATTGGCAATCAGCCTATCAAGATCCGACCGCTGTTTCACCAAAGCCTCCCTGTGCTGTTCGAGACGCTTGCGCCGGTCATCGTCCGGCGCAGATAGAAGCACCTGGATCTCATCGAGACCGACATCGAGGGCCTTCAGGAACAGAATATCCTGCAGGCGGTCCACTTCCGTATCCCTATAGATCCGGTAGCCTGACGGGTTCCGTAATGCCGGCTTCAACAGACCAATTTGATCATAGTAGCGCAATGTGCGCGTGCTGACACCGGCGAGTTCAGCGAGCGCCTTTACCGTATACGTCACATCCAAGCCCTCCTCTCTGTTTCAGTGTAAACCATGACGTTACGTCATAGGCAAGCGGTCTAATAAAGAAACCCCCTGCCTGATGTGGCAGAGGGTCACCGCGCCTGTCAGACAGGCCGGACATTGATTTCATTCACATTGACATAGTCAGGCTGACTGAGGGCATAGACGACCGCGGCCGCAATGTCCTTCGTCTCGAGCTTCTTCCTGCCTCCGAAGTCGTTGGAGCTCGTCAGGTCGGTATCCACCATGCCGGGTGCAATGTTCGTCACCCTCACGCCTGTCTGGGCCAGCTCTTTTTCGAGGCCCGACGTGATCGCCCTTACGGCGTATTTCGTCGCGCTGTAAACGGTGCTCTTCTTCGACACTTCAAGGCCGGCAACAGAACCGACATTGACGATATGCCCGCTTGAGCGTTCCACCATAGCCGGCAGGACCGCATTGATGCCAAAGAGCACACCTTTGATGTTGACGTCAATCATCGTTTCCCAGTCGTCCACCTGACCGGCTGTCACGGTGGACGACAGCATATGACCGGCGTTATTGACGAAGATGTCCACTTGACCGAAGGTATCTTCCGCCCGTTTTGCGAGCTCCTCGACGTCGTCACGGCTCGTGACATCTGTCTTCACGACCAGCGCTTTCCCCTGATCGGCTTTATTGATCTCACTCTCGATGGCTGCGAGCTTCTCCACGCGACGCCCGGCAAGGACGACGTTGACGCCTTCCTTTGCCAGCGCCCTCGCGATGCCCGCTCCTATACCTGTTCCGCCACCGGTGATGACGGCTGTTTTTCCTGTCAGTGTTGTCATAATCAAACCAGGCCTCCTCTAAGCTGTATGTCTACACTGTAGCTCATTACCGGAAATGACGGTTTTCAAACCTGCGCGGCATCGGACCCCGCTTCCTGTTTCTGCTCCGGAAACAGCCTGACGTTCTCAATCGCAGGGAGGGTCCGGAGGATGGCCTGCTTCATCCAGAGGAGGCTGAAGACGACCATGCCAATGCCGGCAATCAGAATCGGCACGACCGGTGAATACGCCTCTCCGATCACCCCGCCAATCAGTGCCCCGACCGGTACACCAAGGGAGGCGGAGCTCGTCAACAGGGTCACGACCCGTCCGATGTACACACTTTCCACCTGGCGCTGAACGGATGAGAAGATCAGGATATTCAAAAACCCGATGGAAATGGCTCCGATGCTGAAGAGAATCATGGAGAGCACCCATGGGGCGAGGGCCGTCCCGATCCAGAGCAGGCCCGTCATGGCGAAGGTCACAATGATCAGCCGGCCAAAGGGCACGGTTTTCACCTTTGGACTCAGAATGGTACCCAGGAGAATGCCAAGAGAAAGGGCCGCCATATAGAATCCGTAAGCGGCTTCAAGGCCGTTTGCCTTCATCAGAGAGAACGCCGGTACATTCGTCAGCATAACGGCCATCGTTACGTTGACAAAGACGATGGACATCATCATCTTCGGAATGAGTGACTGCCTGATATACGTCACCCCGCCCGTGAGATCCGTCGCATAGTTCTTCAGGTGGCGGTAAAAACGGTGATCTGTCCCTGCGGATTCTTCCAAGTCGGCAATGTCCAAAAAGAGATAACAGATTACGGTAAGAAGGACGAGTACCGCGGTGATGCCAATGGCGGTGACGCTGCCGATGAGCGCGGCAAGGATCCCCGCCGCAGCGATAAAGACGATATCCATCGCTTCTCTCACCGTCTGCAAATACGCATTGGCCTCCACGATCTGTTCGTCACCCACGACTTTCGGAACGAGTGTGGAAACGATCGGGTAGGCAAACTGATTGATGAGGCTCGTGAGAAAGAGGATCCCAATGACGACCCAGACGTTCAGCCCCGTCGTCGCGTAGGCGATCGGAATCACGAGAAGAAGCAGGGCCTTTATGAGGTTGCTCATCATTAATCCCCGCTTATAGCCCGTGTAATTTGCAAGGGGCGCGATGAGAAAGGCCAGGACATTCGCTGAGGAAATCGCAAAGAACGCAAAACCGGAGTAGAGCACACTGCCTGTCAGTTGAATGACGAGAAGCATCCCCGTTATGAGATAGATACCGCCCGCTGCTGCCTGAATAAAGACCCCTGCCATGATGATTTGAAAATTCCGGTCCCGTAAAAAAGCCCGTTCTGTCGCCATTGTCAGTCCTCCTCCTCGCTCCTGTTCACCGTGAACGTCACTGCATACGCCTGTTGATCCTGTCTGTTTGCTTCTTCGTATGACCGCTTCCCGTAGCGGATGAGGAGCTCATGAACTTCTTCGTTTAACTCCTTCAGCATCGCCTCGGATAAATACAGATTCGCAGACAGCTTCTCCACTTCTTCTTCGCTCTTCTTGTATTCCGGATTATGAAAGGAGATCGCTTTGGCTCGGTAGTATTTCTCCACAATCCCTTTGTTCGTCTCTTCACGGTCGATCTCGAGAATGCCGTGTTTGACGAGCTGCTGGATGTGGTAATACGTCGTGCCCGGATTTTTATCGAGGGCATCCGCAGCCTGCTTCGGCGTCATCGGATTCTCGTAAAGCATCCCGATCAGTCTGGATCGAAAAGGACTCGAAATCGCCTTTTGCTGGGCCCAGTTGATCGTCATCACCGACGAATCCGGTTTGTTTTCTTCCGGCATACCAACACCACCTTTATTTATAAATTTAAGTCGATTTGTAAATCCAAATTAACTTACATCAAGTATACGATTTGGGTTTACAAATTGCAAGTGTTTTCGAAAAAAAACGCAGAAGATCCTTATAGGACCTCCTGCGCAGCCTGATTTCCATGTATGCAGTTGTTTTTACCAGACTGAGATGATCACGGTGACGGCAATCAGCACGAGGATCAGGATACCGGTCCCTTTCCAGCCCAGGCTGTTCACGAGGTCCGTGAGGCTGCCCGACGAGGAGCGGTTTGCTGCATCTCTCATCGTGCCACCCGGGTTGTGTTTACGTTCTTCCTGTGTCATCCGTTCCCGCTGTCTTTTGGGTTGTCTGTCATTCGTTGGCATCGGAGTACCTCCTCTGTCACCGTCTCGATGTGATTCATTCCGCTCTTAATAGCCGGTCCTTTTCCTGATTGAGATTGGACAGCTCTTCTTCGATGTCGGCGAGCCGTTTCTCCAGGGGATTCAGGTTGCCCCCGACGGTCTCAAGCTTCTCAAGATTATGCTGTAGCTGCATGTATTCATCCTTTAATTCCACGATGTCTCTGTCAATCTGTTTGAGATTCATGCTGATCATCCTTTTCGTCCTTTTTAAGTCCAAGTTTATCAGACAAGCGGGAGATGCGTCGAAAATTCCACATACCATCATTGATTGAAGGCTCACTCCGAGTCTGACGGATAGATAATCCCGCCGGACTTCCTCGCCGCTTCAAACGTCTCCATGACCATCATCGAATGATCAAGAAGCTCCTGACACGCAGCATGGTCGCGGTTGTTGATGATGGATGCAAACGCCCGGAACTCATCGTACAGCCGGTTCTCTTTCGTCTGATGATTCACTGTCACCGGGTCTCCGCCGGTGTCCACGATGAGAGAAGCCATCCCGTTCACGCCGTTTACGACCTGGATATACCCCTTCTCTCCCTGAATCATGGCGACATTCATGCTTCTCGTATCCTTCGCCCCGGTACAGACCGCAATGTGATCGTCGTAGGTCATGACGAGAACCCCTGACGTATCAATTCCGTTACTGTGGCGATTCGCCGTATACGTGAGAGACTGTGGAGAGCCAAAGAGACGTACGACAAAGTGGAGGTTATAAATGTTGATATCCGCCAATGCCCCACCGGCAAACTCCGGGTTGAACACATTCGGTGTCTCTCCTGCAAGGAGGGCATCATAGCGGCTTGAATACTGGCTGTAGTTGCACTGAATCAGCTTCACCTTCCCGATCTTCGGCAGGGCTTCTGTGAGCGCCGTGAAGTTCGGCATGTGAATGATCGAGATCGCTTCAAACACCATGAGCCCTTTCGATGCCGCGAGCTCCTTCACCGCTTTCGCTTCTTTGACTGTCGGTGTGAACGGTTTCTCGCAGATGACATGCTTCCCTGCATGAAGGGCCCTTGTCATATGATCCGAATGGAGGCTGTTCGGTGACGCGATGTAGACCGTATCAAACCTCTCACTCGCAAAAAACGCATCCAGTTCCGTGTAGATCTGATCGATGCCATAATTATCTGCATAGGCAGATGCACGTTCTCTCTTTCGTGTGTACATCGCAGTACATTCCGCATCCGGAATCTGACGCAACGCATCGAGCGTGAGACCGACGATTCTTCCTGTTCCGATTGTTCCGATTTTCATGAGGAGCCTCCTTGTGCAGCACGTTGTTCGTTATAACCAGCGTACCACATCTCACTGATGATCAGATAACGCAAGAAAGGAAAATGGATGGTATCTGTACGAAAAAAAGAATAATCCTTCGATGGCAGTCGTTTATACCATAGTATCCGGGTTTTCTCTTGTATGCGTGACAGCCATTCAGGTATACTGTATTTAGAACAAACGTTCCTCATTATATTTGGAGGTGTTGCTTGTGTATCAGGAACGTCAACAACCCAACGACTAAAGTCGTGGGCTTGTAAAAGCCCCTGTTGACTAGCCTAAGTCTTTCGAGGACTACGTTGGATCGGTCAAGACACCTTACGGTGCGGATTCTAGCTGTAAGCCCTGTCGCTTGTGATTAAAAGTCCGAACGGGTTGTGGGCGGTGTTGCAAGCGTAAAAGCCTTTCCAACATTGGCGAAGAATACCTGACTCCTGAAAGGAGGTACACGTTATGTTCGTGTACGTATTAAACAAAAACGGCGAACCTTTAATGCCGTGCAAACCGAGAAAAGCACGATTATTGTTGAACGAAAAGAAAGCAAAAGTTGTGAAGCAAACCCCTTTTACGATCCAACTGCTTTACGGTTCAAGTGGCTACAAACAGCCTGTTTCATTGGGTGTGGATGCCGGAACCAAGCACATCGGATTCAGCGCAACGACGGAGAAAGACGTGTTATTTGAAGGTGACGTTCAACTGAGAACGGACATTCAGGATAAACTGGCAACAAGACGGCAGTACCGACGATCAAGAAGAAGCCGAAAAACAAGGTACAGACAACCGAGATTCGACAATCGAAAGAAAGAAAAAGGATGGCTTGCCCCTTCCGTGCAACATAAAGTGGATTCGCATATCCGTTTTGTTGAAAAAGTCCATGCGTTGTTGCCGATCACAACAATAACAGTTGAAGTGGCACAGTTTGATATTCAGAAAATGTAAGCGTCAAACAAATGCACATATGATTTAACCCGATCCTCCTTCATACTGTGATTATATTCAAAGTATGAGGGAGTGACGCGATGAATAATCAAAGGAAAAATCATGAATTCTGGGTACATAAAGTGAAGGAAATCAAAGATTCAGGGCTCTCAGTAGCCGCGTGGGTGAAACAAAATGAGGGATATACCGTTCACCAGGTCCGTTACTGGCTTCGAAAAATCCAGAAGCAATCCGAAACCAGTCCATCGTCTTCGGATTGGCTGTCCGTTCATGTTGATCACACCCGACATCATTCCTCACAAATAATCCTTCATCTACCTAATGGGAGCCGGCTTGAAATCCCTGCGGGATTACCTCCAAAGGAACTCCAACACCTCTTTCAAGCAGTGAATGCTTTATGATCGGGCAGATTCACCCAAAGAACGTTTACCTTGCAAGAGGGTCAACGGATTTACGCAAATCCATTGATGGTTTAGCGGCGATTGTTCAGGAGGGATTCGAACTGGATCCCTTCTCATCTTCGCTGTTCGTCTTTTGTAACAGGTATCGGGACAAAATCAAAATTTTGTACTGGGATCATAATGGCTTTTGGCTTTACTACCGTCGTCTTGAGAAAGGTCGGTTTCCATGGCCGACATCTGGCTCTGACGAGCCAATGATCATTACGGAAAGACAGTTAAGATGGTTGTTAGATGGACTGCCATTGGATCAAAAAGGGGCTCATCGGAAGATGAATCCTGAAAAAGTCGTTTAGCGTCTTGCAGGAATCATTGTTTCCGTATAAAATAAGCTACATTATGAAAAAGACATCTGAACACTCATCCAACACAACTGAATCTGTCGATGACCGAGTTTCAAGACTCGAGAAGGAAAAGGCTGAGCTGGAACTTCAACTGAAATGGTACAGGGATCAGTTCAGCCTGATGCAAAAGAAAAAATTCGGGACATCCAGCGAAAAAACAGATGAGCGTTTTGAACAAGGTTCTTTGTTTAACGAGTCTGAAAAAGAACAGGACGCAGCTGAGGAAGAACCGACGGTTGAGGCAATTACATATGAACGGAAGAAAAAACGAAAGGCTCGTAAGGACCTGACAGAGAACCTGTACACTGAAACCGTGACTTATACACTCCCGGTCGAAGACCAGGTTTGTTCGTGTTGCAACGGTGAACTTCATATAATGAAGACACAGGTTAAAGATGAACTGGAGATCATCCCGGCAGAAGTAAAGGTCAAACGGTATGAAACCACCATTTACAGCTGTCGACATTGTGAAAGAACGGGTACGAGAAATCCAATCGTGAAAGCACCTTCTCCAGAACGCCCATTTCCAGGCAGTTTGGCTTCGCCGTCTATCGTCTCTTATATGATCAATCAGAAATTTGTTCAAGGCGTACCGCTTTACCGGCAAGAACAGGAGTTCAAGAGGATGGATGTCCCCATATCCCGCCAGACGATGTCCAATTGGATCATTGAAGCATCTGAACAAATGCTTGAGCCGATCTGGGACCTCATGATTCGGATATTAACATCTCTCGATGTTCTCCATGCCGATGAAACGACCGTTCAAGTCCTGAAAGAAGACGGAAAAGAGGCCGCAGCCAAATCCTATATGTGGCTATACCGGTCTGGTAGTCATGATGTTCCGATCGTCATCTATGATTACCAGCCTGGAAGAGCAAGTAAATATCCACGTCGCTTTCTAGAAGGATTTACCGGCTATCTGCATGTTGATGGCTATGGTGGTTATCATGCTCTCAAACCCAAAGTGGAACTCGTTGGATGTTGGGCCCATGCACGTCGCAAGTTTTTCGATGCGGTTCAAACGTTGCCTGACGATCGTGATTCAACGACATCTGCGGCAAAAAAAGGGCTGAATGCCATCGACGAGCTCTACCGCATTGAAAGAGAGATTCAAAATGAGTATAAAACGCCCGAAGAGTTCTACGAAGCTCGAAAAGAGCGAATCGAGCCCCCTCTTGAGGCTTTTTCAGCATGGGTTGAGTCTATGAAGCCAAAAATTCTATCCAAATCACTCTTGGGTAAAGCCGTGATTTATGCCAGCAATCAAATGGAGCATCTACGAACATTCTTAAAAGACGGTCGATTAGCGATTGATAACAATCGCGCAGAGCGCAGTATTAAACCATTCGTTATTGGGAGAAAGAACTGGATTTTCTCCAATACACCGCGAGGTGCAAAAAGCAGCAGCATCATTTACAGTATGATTGAAACTGCAAAAGAGAACCAATTGAAGCCCCAGGCATATTTGAACTACCTGTTTGAGAACCTCCCCTCCAGCAAACAATCTGAGATGGAACAGTTCCTTCCGTGGTCAGACTCTTTACCCCGGATGATATTCGTATCATTAAAAATCGATAACCCAAGTATAGAAAATCCGCATCTACATTGATAGGTGCGGATTTTTGACGCTTACTAACATGGGCTGATTTAGCAAAAAAAACTGACGATAAATACTTGGATTTTAATGAGAGTGACATCCTGTTAAGTGAGTTAAGAAAGCTCTCTGTATCAAACTTGAATTATTCAATTTTATTACTCGCATTAACTACTGGTTTAAGGTATGGCGAATTAGTCGGCTTAACATGGGATGATTTTACTTTCGATTATCCTAGCTTTGAAAACGGGATGATAGAAGTTAATAAAACATGGGGTTATATGAAAAAATCAGAGAAAGGATTCGGTAAAACAAAGAATCCTCAGTCTCTCAGAAAAGTCTCCGTAGATAAAGTCACTATGGAACATTTCTATCAATTGAAGGTATCAGCTATTGAAAATGAACATGGGCTAGTATTCTTTAGTCCTTCATCAAAGTACAATGTTATTAGTAACACAGCTTCTAATAAACTACTCAAGAAAACACTTCAGAATTTAGGTTTAAAAGTCGTTTCTATGCATGGTTTAAGACACACCCATGCTAGCGTATTACTTTATAAAAAAATCTCTCTATACTACGTTAGTGAGCGTTTAGGACATGGTGATATACAGACAACTTCGAAAGAATATACCCATGTACTATCAGAATTGAGAATTGAAGATCAGGATCAAGCTAGGAAGATATTTTCAGGAGATAATTAAAGCCCATTAAGAGTTTATGTGTAGAAAATGTGTAGAATCATATTTATTTCTATCGTTTTCTTCCATAATTAATAATTTCGAATAAAAGAAAAAAACGTTGATATATCAACGTTTAGAATGATTTAGAACTATTTAAAAGTAACTTATCTTAACTATGTGGTACCGGTGGTCGGGGTCGAACCGACACTCCCGTGAAGGAACGGGATTTTGAGTCCCGCGCGTCTACCAATTCCGCCACACCGGCAAAACGTATAAATAAAAAATGGAGGCGGCAACCGGATTCGAACCGGTGAATAGAGGTTTTGCAGACCTCTGCCTTACCACTTGGCTATGCCGCCCTGAAAAATGGAGCGGGAAACGGGATTCGAACCCGCGACCCCCACCTTGGCAAGGTGGTGCTCTACCACTGAGCTATTCCCGCAAATATTGGCAGGGGTAGCAGGATTCGAACCTGCGGTACACGGGATCAAAACCCGATGCCTTACCGCTTGGCTATACCCCTATAATAACAAGAATAAAAGCTAATCATGGGGCGGCTGATGGGAATTGAACCCACGAGTGCCGGAATCACAATCCGGTGCGTTAACCACTTCGCCACAACCGCCACAAACAATCACTTCTGTATTATAGCATAAAAAATGGTGGAGGGGGAGGGATTCGAACCCCCGAACCCGTAGGGAGCGGATTTACAGTCCGCCGCGTTTAGCCACTTCGCTACCCCTCCGGAAAAAATGGTGCTGGCCAGAGGACTTGAACCCCCAACCTACTGATTACAAGTCAGTTGCTCTACCAATTGAGCTAGGCCAGCACATGGTGGCTCGGGACGGAATCGAACCGCCGACACACGGATTTTCAGTCCGTTGCTCTACCGACTGAGCTACCGAGCCTTATTAAAATGGCGGTCCCGACCGGGATCGAACCGGCGATCTCCTGCGTGACAGGCAGGCATGTTAACCGCTACACCACGGGACCTTGATAAACGTTCAAATAAAGTATGTACAAACGTTTGAAATTAAAATTGGTTGCGGGGGGCGGATTTGAACCACCGACCTTTGGGTTATGAGCCCAACGAGCTACCAGACTGCTCCACCCCGCGGCAATAAAAAAGAATCTTGTATTGATCTTGCTTCATGAGAGACGACTGTTTCTTCCGTTCCTCATTCTTGCGGTACTTCGAAACAACTCACTGTCGTTCGTTGCTCCACCCCGCGGCAATAGAAATAAAACTGTGTTAAGAGTAAATGGTGGAGGATGACGGGCTCGAACCGCCGACCCCCTGCTTGTAAGGCAGATGCTCTCCCAACTGAGCTAATCCTCCACATATGTTGGTGACCCGTACGGGATTCGAACCCGTGTTACCGCCGTGAAAGGGCGGTGTCTTAACCACTTGACCAACGGGCCAAAAAAATGGCGGAGTGCGAGGGATTCGAACCCTCGATACGGGTTAAAACCGTATACACGATTTCCAATCGTGCTCCTTAAGCCGCTCGGACAGCACTCCGTAATGGCTCCACAGGTAGGATTCGAACCTACGACCGATCGGTTAACAGCCGATAGCTCTACCACTGAGCTACTGTGGAATAATGATGCCTGGCGACGTCCTACTTTCACAGGGGGACAGCCCCCAACTATCATCGGCGCTGAAGAGCTTAACTTCCGTGTTCGGCATGGGAACGGGTGTGACCTCTTCGCTGTCGCCACCAGACTATGAAATTGAGTGTAACCACTCAAAACTGAATAACGCATATGACGGGATCATGAATCCGTGTCTGTCCTTCGTGTGTTAATAAACTTCGCTTAACCTTTGGTTAAGCCCTCGATCGATTAGTATCACTCAGCTCCACATATCGCTATGCTTCCACACGTGACCTATCTACCTCATCGTCTCTGAGGGATCTTACTCACCGAAGTGATGGGAAATCTCATCTTGAGGGGGGCTTCATGCTTAGATGCTTTCAGCACTTATCCCGTCCACACGTAGCTACCCAGCGATGCTCCTGGCGGAACAACTGGTACACCAGCGGTGTGTCCATCCCGGTCCTCTCGTACTAAGGACAGCTCCTCTCAAATTTCCTACGCCCGCGACGGATAGGGACCGAACTGTCTCACGACGTTCTGAACCCAGCTCGCGTGCCGCTTTAATGGGCGAACAGCCCAACCCTTGGGACCTACTTCAGCCCCAGGATGCGACGAGCCGACATCGAGGTGCCAAACCTCCCCGTCGATGTGGACTCTTGGGAGAGATTAGCCTGTTATCCCCAGGGTAGCTTTTATCCGTTGAGCGACGGCCCTTCCATACGGTGCCGCCGGATCACTAAGCCCGACTTTCGTCCCTGCTCGACCTGTATGTCTCGCAGTCAAGCTCCCTTATGCCTTTGCACTCTGCGAATGATTTCCAACCATTCTGAGGGAACCTTTGGGCGCCTCCGTTACTCTTTAGGAGGCGACCGCCCCAGTCAAACTGCCCACCAGACACTGTCCCTGAACCGGATCACGGTTCGAGGTTAGAATTTCAGTACAGCAAGGGTAGTATCCCACCAATGCCTCCACCGAAGCTGGCGCTCCGGTTTCCAAGGCTCCTACCTATCCTGTACAAGCTGTACCAAAATCCAATATCAAGCTGCAGTAAAGCTCCATGGGGTCTTTCCGTCCTGTCGCGGGTAACCTGCATCTTCACAGGTAATATAATTTCACCGGGTCTCTCGTTGAGACAGTGCCCAAATCGTTGCACCTTTCGTGCGGGTCGGAACTTACCCGACAAGGAATTTCGCTACCTTAGGACCGTTATAGTTACGGCCGCCGTTTACTGGGGCTTCAATTCAGAGCTTCTCCCGAAGGATAACCCCACCTCTTAACCTTCCAGCACCGGGCAGGTGTCAGCCCCTATACTTCGCCTTGCGGCTTCGCAGAGACCTGTGTTTTTGATAAACAGTCGTTTGGGCCTATTCACTGCGGCTCCCCCAGGCTGTTCACCCTGGGGAGCACTCCTTCTCCCGAAGTTACGGAGTCATTTTGCCGAGTTCCTTAACGAGAGTTCTCCCGCGCGTCTTAGAATTCTCTTCCCGCCTACCTGTGTCGGTTTGCGGTACGGGCACCTGTTTCCTCGCTAGAGGCTTTTCTTGGCAGTGTAGAATCAGGAACTTCGCTACTGTAATTTCACTCGCGATCACAGCTCAACCTTACGGTTACGGGATTTGCCTCGTAACCAGCCTCACTGCTTCGACGCACACGACCAGCGGTGCGCTTACCCTATCTTCCTGCGTCCCCCCATTGCTCAAATGGAAACGTGGTGGTACAGGAATATCAACCTGTTTGCCATCGCCTACGCTTTTCAACCTCGGCTTAGGACCCGACTAACCCTGAGCGGACGAGCCTTCCTCAGGAAACCTTAGGCTTTCGACGGAGGGGATTCCCACCCCTCTTTTCGCTACTCATACCGGCATTCTCACTTCCAGACGCTCCACATGTCCTTCCGGTCATGCTTCGCAGCCTCTGGAACGCTCCCCTACCCCGAACACCTTGCGGTGTTCAGCCATAGCTTCGGTGATACGTTTAGCCCCGGTACATTTTCGGCGCAGAGTCACTCGACCAGTGAGCTATTACGCACTCTTTCAATGATGGCTGCTTCTAAGCCAACATCCTGGTTGTCTAAGCAACTCCACATCCTTTTCCACTTAACGTATACTTGGGGACCTTAGCTGATGGTCTGGGCTGTTTCCCTCTTGACTACGGATCTTAGCACTCGCAGTCTGACTCCCGAGGATAAGTATTTGGCATTCGGAGTTTGACTGAATTCGGTAATCCTGTGGGGACCCCTAGTCCAATCAGTGCTCTACCTCCAATACTCTTCCCTCGAGGCTAGCCCTAAAGCTATTTCGGGGAGAACCAGCTATCTCCAGGTTCGATTGGCATTTCACCCCTACCCACACCTCATCCCCGCACTTTTCAACGTGCGTGGGTTCGGGCCTCCATTCAGTGTTACCTGAACTTCACCCTGGACATGGGTAGATCACCTGGTTTCGGGTCTGCAACCACGTACTTATTCGCCCTGTTCAGACTCGCTTTCGCTGCGGCTCCGCCTCTTCAGCTTAACCTTGCACGTGATCACAACTCGCCGGTTCATTCTACAAAAGGCACGCTGTCACCCATTAACGGGCTCCAACTACTTGTAGGCACACGGTTTCAAGATCTGTTTCACTCCCCTCCCGGGGTGCTTTTCACCTTTCCCTCACGGTACTGGTTCACTATCGGTCACTAGGAAGTATTTAGCCTTGGGAGATGGTCCTCCCGGATTCCGACGGGGTTTCACGTGTCCCGCCGTACTCAGGATCCACTCCGGAGGAGAGGGCGTTTCGGCTACAGGGCTGTTACCTTGTCCCGCGGGCCTTTCCAGGCCGCTTCACCTACGCTCTCTCTTTGTAACTCCAATGGAGTGTCCTACAACCCCGAAAGGCAAGCCTTTCGGTTTGGGCTGATTCCGTTTCGCTCGCCGCTACTCAGGAAATCGCATTTGCTTTCTCTTCCTCCGGGTACTAAGATGTTTCAGTTCCCCGGGTCTGCCTTCCATTACCCTATGGATTCAGGTATGGATCCCATCCCATTACGGATGGTGGGTTCCCCCATTCGGAAATCTCCGGATCAACGCTTACTTACAGCTCCCCGAAGCATATCGGTGTTCGTCCCGTCCTTCATCGGCTCCTAGTGCCAAGGTATCCACCGTGCGCCCTTTCTTGCTTAACCATTTTCCGCCTTGCGACGGACTTTCTTTTGGCGTCGTTTTAACCTTAACGTTTGAATTCAAGACACTCGGTTCCTCTCTATCTGAATAGGTTTCAAATAGTTGATTCACCGGTGATTCATGATGTTTCGTCATTTCGTTATTCAGTTTTCAAAGGTCACAAAAACCTGAAGAGTGTTTAACCCTTCAAAACTAAACAAAAAACCAGAGGCAAAAGTAAAAAGGTTGAGCTTATCTGAAAACCGGAGGTTTCCAGCAAGTCTCCTTAGAAAGGAGGTGATCCATCCGCACCTTCCGGTACGGATACCTTGTTACGACTTCACCCCAATCATCTGTCCCACCTTCGGCGGCTGGCTCCAAAAGGTTACCTCACCGACTTCGGGTGTTACAAACTCTCGTGGTGTGACGGGCGGTGTGTACAAGGCCCGGGAACGTATTCACCGCGGCATGCTGATCCGCGATTACTAGCAATTCCGGCTTCATGCAGGCGAGTTGCAGCCTGCAATCCGAACTGAGAATGGCTTTATGGGATTGGCTTCACCTCGCGGCTTCGCAACCCATTGTACCATCCATTGTAGCACGTGTGTAGCCCAGGTCATAAGGGGCATGATGATTTGACGTCATCCCCACCTTCCTCCGGTTTATCACCGGCAGTCACCTTAGAGTGCCCAACTGAATGCTGGCAACTAAGATCAGGGGTTGCGCTCGTTGCGGGACTTAACCCAACATCTCACGACACGAGCTGACGACAACCATGCACCACCTGTCACTCTGTCCCCCGAAGGGGAAAGTCCAGTCTCCTGGATGTTCAGAGGATGTCAAGACCTGGTAAGGTTCTTCGCGTTGCTTCGAATTAAACCACATGCTCCACTGCTTGTGCGGGCCCCCGTCAATTCCTTTGAGTTTCAGCCTTGCGGCCGTACTCCCCAGGCGGAGTGCTTAATGTGTTAACTTCGGCACTAAGGGTATCGAAACCCCTAACACCTAGCACTCATCGTTTACGGCGTGGACTACCAGGGTATCTAATCCTGTTTGCTCCCCACGCTTTCGCGCCTCAGCGTCAGTTGTAAGCCAGAAAGTCGCCTTCGCCACTGGTGTTCCTCCACATATCTACGCATTTCACCGCTACACGTGGAATTCCACTTTCCTCTCTTACACTCAAGTCTCCCAGTTTCCAATGACCCTCCACGGTTGAGCCGTGGGCTTTCACATCAGACTTAAGAGACCGCCTGCGCGCGCTTTACGCCCAATAATTCCGGACAACGCTTGCCCCCTACGTATTACCGCGGCTGCTGGCACGTAGTTAGCCGGGGCTTTCTCGTGAGGTACCGTCAAGGTGCCGCCTTATTCAAACGGCACTTGTTCTTCCCTCATAACAGAACTTTACGATCCGAGAACCTTCATCGTTCACGCGGCATTGCACCGTCAGGCTTTCGCCCATTGCGGATGATTCCCTACTGCTGCCTCCCGTAGGAGTCTGGGCCGTGTCTCAGTCCCAGTGTGGCCGATCACCCTCTCAGGTCGGCTACGCATCGTCGCCTTGGTGAGCCCTTACCTCACCAACTAGCTAATGCGCCGCGGGCCCATCCTGCAGTGAGAGGACGAATCCCCTCTTTTACATCGGCACCATGCGGTGCCAATGGTCATCCGGTATTAGCCTCATTTTCACGAGGTTGTCCCGGTCTGCAGGGCAGGTTGCCCACGTGTTACTCACCCGTCCGCCGCTCATTCCACTTCCGTCCACCCGAAGGCTTCAGAAAGCTTCCTGCGCTCGACTTGCATGTATTAGGCATGCCGCCAGCGTTCGTCCTGAGCCAGGATCAAACTCTCCAATAAAGTTGAGTTTGATGCGCTAGCATCATACCAGTATCGATGAAAACACTGGATTTTAATTGACGGGATATCTTATTCATATATCCCACTTTTTTTGCTTGGTTTTTGTTTAGTTTTCAAAGGTCAACATCTTGCGTCGCTGTTTTTGGCGACTTCATAATCATAGCACTCTTTCGAAATCAAAGTCAATTACTTTTTCGAAAAAGTTTTCTTAGGCGCCGCTCGTGTTCAGCGACGATTTATAATATATCACGGCTGTTTCGTTCTTTCAAGACCAAAAAGAAAAAACCCGCAAACAATTTCGCGGGTTCTGAACGGCTTACGATTTTCCACGATACATATAGCGGCGATGATAGACCTGTTTGCCTTTCGTTTCAACCTTTTGAATATCAATGACACCCTTATCTACGAGGAACTCAATCATGATCCCAAGATCAAGGGAGTATTCGCGAATCCCGACTTCACCCTTCAGCTCCTGAATGCTCCACGGTTCATCACGCTTCTCCATCAATTGAAGAAGATGACGGCTGCCGAGTTCCGTTTTACGGGACACCTCAAATTCATTGGCAATCAGAAGGAGCTCAAGACGCTTTTCAATCGCTTCGCTTCCATTCGTCAGTTCCGAATAAAGCTTATGTATTTCAGGTTCGATTTCTTTGACCTGCTGCCAGACGGTTACCTCAGGATAAAACCCGTGTTCAATCACCGACAGACGAGCCAGATGATGAAGGGCGTGAATAATATGATTATAGGCGTCCAGATAATCCCCGGAATAAAACAACGTTTTTCCGTCCGTGTAGCGGCGAATCAGCTTCGAAAACTCCACGCCGATTTTTAACAGCCGTTCTTCTTCCGGAAAATGATTCATTTTCTCCCGAAACGATTTCACATAGCCATTACGGTCAAACACAATCCGACCATTAAAAAGCCAATCCACCACGCGGCGGTTTGACATGTTTAACAGCCAGTCATTGAGCTGCCGCTCGGTCACGAGATGCATCGCCGCCTTGATTCCCTCCGATTCGTAATGTTTCACTTCCCATCCCTGCTCCCGATCCTTGAGGATCACGAACAGTACATGATCAAAATAGTCCGTATTCGCATCTTTGCGTTCCCGTTTGTCCACTTTTATGATTCCGAGTGTATTCCCGTCGGAAGTCTGGTCCTGATACAGTTCTCTTAAAAAGCTTTCCATTATATGCTTCACTCCTGCCTTTGCATGATTCGTTTTCAGGATATTCTTTCTCTAGTTTTACTGTTTCGACAAAAAATCCGAAATTCCTTTTTTATATTCAATTTCAGACAGTTCCTCCGCACTTATGCTATACTTTTTAACGTACAGGAGGGATTTACATGGCAGTGAAATATTCAAATAAAATAAACCGGATCCGCACATTTGCACTCATGATGGTATTCGGCGGCATCATTATTATGTATGTCGGACTCTTCTTTCAAACCAGCCAGCTCATCATGACGATCTTTATGCTCCTCGGTTTCCTGGCTGTCATCGGAAGCTCCGTCGTCTATTTTTGGATCGGCATGCTTTCATCACGGGCCGTCATCGTCACATGCCCGACATGCGAAAAGCAGACCAAAATCCTCGGACGGGTCGACGCCTGCATGCACTGCGATGAACCGTTGACGCTCGACAAAACACTTGAAGGAAAAGACTTCGACGAAGAGTATAACAAAGTGAAGCACTTTGAAGGTGGCCCCAAAGATCAGTGACAGCTCTCAAAAAAAAGCAGACAAAAAGACCGAAGCCGCGATGGCTCCGGTCTTTATTTGGATCAAAATCAGTGTTTCTTTGCCTTTTGACAGTCGGGACAGGATCCGTATACTTCAAGGCGGTGATCGCCTACGTCAAAACCAGTCACGTGCTCCGCAAGGGTCTCGACTTCGTTCAGACCCGGATAGTGAAAGTCGACGATCTTGCCGCAGTCCTGACAGATAATATGGTAGTGATCCGACATATTGCTGTCGAAACGGCTGCTCGAATCACCGTACGTCAATTCGCGGACAAGGCCCACTTCTTTAAATACGCGCAGGTTATTATACACCGTGGCAACACTCATATTCGGAAACTTTGATTCAAGCGCTTTGTAGATTTCATCAGCTGTCGGATGTGACGGCGCACTGAAGAGATACTCCAAAATCGCATGACGCTGCGGTGTTAATCTGATTCTTGTTTCTTTCAGGGAATCAAGTGCTTCTTGTAAATGATCATGATGGCTTCCCATTTTCTTCACCCCTTTTAAATGCGTCCCTTATTGAGCGGAGACAGACTGTATCCTTTCGAAGGAAACATTCTCACATTGTAACTTTTATAATCAGTATACAGAACGGGGCATGAAGATGTCAATGATTACACCATCCCTGTAGCCTTTTGTTCAAAAAGGTTCACGAAGTATTCACATCTCCATTACGCCTTCGGGAAATTCGCAAATACATGCGCATTGGCTGCATCCATTGAGAATACGACAAAGCGGCTGCTGACATATTTAGGGGGACCTTTCCCCTCTTCCACATGAAGGCAAATTTCCTTCATCCGCGCCTTCACCCGCTCGATATCCTCTTCTTCCACACCAATCAGGAACGTCGTGTTCCCGCGCCTGCGGAAACTGCCGGAGCTCGAAAGCTCGGTCATTCTGTATCCGTGTTCCCCGAGCCCCTTTTCCATGGGAGCCCGGTAGTGATTATGCACAACCGCCATCAACAGTTTCATCGTCGTCACCTCATTTATACAGGCAAACCGCTCACCTGTCATCCATTCATTTGCTCGATTATAGCACACTCACCCGCCCGTTAGTATCCTTTATCCGGGTCAACCCTGTTAAGGAAATCCGTCTCTCCTTGTTCCCACTTCTTCATATTGATATCGAACTGATCCATGGCGCGGGGCTGATACTCAGGAGACAGCCCCGACATATGCGGGGTCACGGTGATCCGCTCTTCGAGCCAAAACGGGTGGTCTTGAGGCAACGGTTCCTCATTAAAGACATCGAGAACCGCGTGAGTAAAGGCTCCGTCCTGAAGGGCTGTCAGGAGATCCGTTTCCTGAATGACGTTGCCACGCCCTATATTAATGAGCACCGCCGAAGACTTTATATTATTGAACACCTCTTTGTTTAACATACCGTCTGTCTCATCGGTCTTCGGAAGAACAGAGATCAGATAATCAATCCCGCAGATCTGATCCTTAAGGTGATCAATGGTATAAATCCTGTCGAACTGATCCGCCTCTCTGCCGCTCCGGTTAAAGCCAATCGTCCTCATCCCGAATGCCTTCGTTCGGCGCGCAATCTCTGTTCCGATCGCACCCGTGCCGAGAATGGCTGCGGTATGGCCGTACAGTTCGCGGATCGGCAGCTTGCGTTCCCACTTACGCCCCGCTTCGTTCTGAATCAGCGTCTTCGTCTCCCTGGCAACCTGCAGCATCATGGCAATCGTATATTCGGCCATTTGAATAGCATGGATCCCCTTCGCGTTCGTAACGAGAATATCACGGCCCCGGATGGCTTCAAACGGCAGCTGATCCACACCGGCAGAGATCACATTCAGCCATTTGAGCCGCTCTGCTATGTCGATATGCTTCGCTTCAAGATCCATGCCGTACGTAATGATCACCTCCGCATTTGAAAGATCGCCCTCCGCTTCCGTAATGGATTTGTGGAAGCGGAATTCATGCTCGGGGTAATCCCCCGTTAACCGCTCTCTGATATCGCGCCTGATATGAATTGTACTGATAATTAACATACCTCTGTTCACTCCCCGATGTAGTCTTCGTATAATGCCACGTCAATATCCGGCAGCACAAAATGATGAAAATCCGAGCCCGTTTCTCCCCCGGCCTGCCAGTTGATCATCATGGAAGCCTCAAGCCGTCCTGAAGGAGAGAGGCATCCATCACAGCGTTTCTGATAAATCAGCTCTTCCTCCGCTTCTTCCACATTTAGATCCTGATAAAAAAAGCTCCCTGTCCCGTGATTCACGAAAAATTCCAGTTTCTCAAGATCCTCTGCGTCTCTGTCCTCACTGATCCATTCGAGCCATGCACCAATGGTGAGCGTGTCATCTTCCGGCTCGAGAAAAAACACCACCCGCCAGTCCTCGTTGACCGCAGCGTCTTCATAAAGCGGATCAAACGGCGGTTCGTACTCATCCTGAAACAGCCAAAACGCGCCGCCGATGATCGCGGCAATGAGCAGTAAAGGCATAAATTGCTTCACGGCTGCACCTGCTTTCCGTTTCTGATACTTATCAGTTTACCAAAGAGTCACCCGTTGGGCATAATGAGAAGACAGTAAATGAAGAGAAAAGAGGTCGAAGGCGATGAAACGGATTGCTTGGCTCGTTACGTTACTCCTGCTCACTGCCACAGCGGGGTGTTCGCAGGAAGAGAACAGTGAGGAAGAAACCGTCGCTGTAACCGGGAAGTACCCCGCTCACTTTGCCGGGGTCGAAATTCACGGACTCTTGCCGTTCTTCGTGGATGATTCTCTCGGAGGCAGCCATTTCAGGTATGATCACACGTTCGGTTCTGAGCGAGAAGACTATCAGGCTGAAGCCTACTGGCTTGAACTGAGCCCTGACACGGACTGGTACAAAGAAAACGGAGAAGGTGATCTTGAACCCCTCGATCCGGACAATGGACGCGCTGCATTTGACTATCCGAATCAGTCCATGACGGTCACATTCGGCAAATCCTTCGAAGCAGAGAGGCTCAATCTCCCCGCTCACGTCAGCTGGACCCCTGAATTCCTGCCAGTTGAAAAGGCACTGTCGATTACCATTCATCCTTACCGCATGGAAGACTATCTGTATTACAATCTTCCTGACGGCGGTGACGCTTATCTGTACTGGCTGTTTGATGACATCTCCGATTATGACCAGCAGTTCCTCCGGCAGTATGCCTATTCCCTCTATCTAGATGAGGGGATTACTTTGAATTATCGTTTTATCAGCGACACCGACAGCAACACGGCGAGGCTGATGGGCATCGACGAACTCCCTTATTTCATCATCGTCAATGAAGAAGGAATCGTCGCAGAATCCGATGACCGCGCAGCTGTCGAACGGACGCTCGCAGAAGAGATGGGCATCCGCATCTTTGATCACGTGTATACAGGCAATTAAGCAACAAAGCCGGCCTCCTTATACGGGAGTGCCGGCTTTGTTTGCTTCCTGTCAGGACACCAGACTCCGCAAATGCTGCAGGGCCTCTTCCACGTGCCCTTTCACTTTCACCTTGCGCCACTCTTCAATGATCGTCCCTTCAGGATCAATCAGAAATGTGGAACGTTCAATGCCCATGTATTCCTTGCCGAAGTTCTTTTTCAATTTCCAGGTTCCAAAGGCTTCCGCAAGCTCATTCTCTTCGTCCGCCAACAGTTCAAACGGAAGTTCATGCTTATTGATAAACGATTCATGGCGCTTTACCGGATCCGGACTCACTCCAAGGATGACCGCGTCAAGCTCCTGAAACTGTTCGTGATGATCACGAAAATCACACGCTTCCGTCGTGCACCCCGGGGTCATGTCTTTCGGATAAAAGTAAAGGACCACATACTTGCCTTTGTACTGATCGAGAGTCACTGCCTCACCGGTCGTTGACGTGACCGGCACTTGAGGGACCTGATCGCCTTTTGTCAGACTCATCTCGAAACGCTCCCTTCGTTTATGCATAGCCGTGTATACGGTTGACTTTCAGAATAGCGAAAACCCGAACAGCTTGCAACTGATTCGCAGAAGCGCCGTGCAGGCACTCTTTAAAATGTACGCTCCTGTGATACAATGAACAGGATACGTATCACAGTCATGTCAGGAGGATTACATAATGAATCACGAACGTTCCATTGCATTATTTAAAGAAGCCGAAGACGTCATTCTCGGCGGGGTCAATTCCCCGTCACGCTCCTACAAAGGCGTTGGAGGAGGTACGCCGGTCTTCATGAAAAAGGCGAAAGGTTCCCGGTTTATCGATGAAGACAACAATGAATACATCGATTACCTCCAGGCTTACGGCCCGATCATCACCGGTCACGCGCACCCGCACGTGACAAAGGCGATCCAGGATGCGGCTGAGGACGGTGTCCTCTACGGCACACCGACCGTTTACGAGAATCACTTCGCAAATAAACTGAGAGACGCCATCCCTTCGCTTGAGCGCGTCCGCTTTGTTAATTCAGGGACGGAGGCCGTCATGACCACGATCCGGGTTGCAAGAGGCTATACCGGCCGCGATAAGGTCATTAAGTTCGCCGGCTGCTATCACGGCCATTCGGACCTCGTCCTCGTCGCTGCCGGATCCGGCCCTGCAACGTTGGGAAGCCCTGACTCTGCCGGGGTCACAAAGAATATCGCCTCTGAAGTCATTACGGTTCCGTTCAATAATCTCGACGCATTTAAAGAGGCCATTGACCACTGGAAAGACGAAATCGCCTGCGTTCTCGTCGAACCGATTGTCGGCAACTTCGGCATTGTGGAGCCGGAACCGGGCTTTTTACAGGCGGTCAACGACTTGACCCATGAGAACGGCTCCCTTGTGATCTACGATGAAGTCATCACCGCTTTTCGCTTTATGTACGGCGGCGCCCAGGACCTTCTCGGCATCAAACCCGACCTGACAGCCATGGGCAAAATCATCGGCGGCGGCCTGCCGATTGGGGCGTACGGAGGAAACCGTGCGATTATGGAATCCGTCGCCCCCCTTGGTCCGACATATCAGGCCGGGACCATGGCCGGAAATCCGGCTTCGATCCGTGCGGGAATCGCCTGCCTTGAAGTACTCGAAGAACCGGGGGTATACGAGGAACTCGACAGGCTTGGAGAAAGGCTGGAAAACGGGATTCAGTCCGTAATTGACGAGTACCAGATCCCCGCCATCATCAACCGACTGAAAGGCGCTATGACGGTCTATTTCGATGTGGACCACGTGACAAATTATGACGACGCCGAACGGTCGAACGGCGACAAATTCGCACGCTTTTTTAAAGCCATGCTCGAGGAAGGCATCAACCTGGCCCCTTCAAAATACGAGGCCTGGTTTTTGACCACCGCCCACACCGATGCGGACATCGATGAGACGATCGAAGCTGTGCGCCGTGTATGTTCCAATCACAATTTCGCATAAATATCCACATCTATAAAACGCCCGCCGATCCTTCGGTGGGCGTTTTCACTTGTACACCCTTATGTAAGCGCATTAATACTGAATCAATCTCACAAACGGCACCTTTTCCGAAAAACCATCTGAAATAGATATGCTTTAAATTGCATAATTAATTGATTTCACTATGTCGGCATGATAAAGTTGATTACAATTCTGACAATTCTGTTTTCCCGGTATACGTATGTCCGTTGGCGTCAGATAATCTGCCATGCCCATCGTCACCCGGGCCCGACAGACAGGATTGCCTTATCATTCACAGGAGGTGGAGGTCAGCAATTGACCATGCATATGACTGAACTGAAAAAAGAACTCCAGCGTTTTCGCGGTGCACTGAAACAGGAACATGACAGTTGTGGAATTGTTGCCTTTATCGAGAAAGAACGCGTTCCAACGAAAGCAAACATCGATCAGACCATCGATGCCTTATTGAAAATGAACCACCGTGCCGGCTTTATAAACCATGAAGGGGACGGTGTCGGTATTCAGATGGATATCCCGAGAGCATTGTGGGAGAAAAAACTGACCAGCGCCGGTGCAGATGCCAAGAGCGCGCAGTCGTCATCGTTTGTTGTTGGGCATTTATTTATCAATGAAACGGATGAGACAGGTAAATACCAACAAGAAATGAAGGATGCATTCAAACAGAATGGTCTGAATCTGATCTTTGAAAGTACCAATGAAACAAGACGAAACGCCCTCGGTCCGATCGCGCTCCAGGCCGAACCGGTCTTTTGGCAGGTCGCCCTGACAGCCGACGGCATGGACAGCCGGACGCTTCGTGCCAAGCTGTTTGACCTCACGATCAAGTTCGAAGAAAACACCGACGTGCACGTGGCTTCACTGAGCCATGAGAGTGCGGTTTACAAAGTCATGGGCGCCGGCGACATCCTGCCGAAGTACTTCCCGGATCTCGCCGATGAAGACGTGGCTTCTACCGTGACACTCGGCCATAACCGTTATTCAACCAATACGCTGTCCAACTTTTTCCGTGTCCAGCCGTTCAGCGTCATCGGCCACAACGGGGAGATCAATACGATCGCCAAGCTTCGTGATGAAGCGCGCATGATTGACGTGCCCCTCGTCGACGGCGGCAGTGATTCCCAGGACCTGAACCGGATTCTTGATACACTCGTATCAACACACGGGCTGTCCCTTTTTGAAGCGATGGAAGTCATCTTCCCGCCGATCATTAACGAAATGAAGCACTATCCGGATGAGCTGAAGGATCTGTATACGTATCTTCGTGAAGCATGGGGCCACTTTGCCCAGGGGCCTGCAGGGATCATCTCCCGCGCAGGTGACGAGATGGTTTTCAGTGTCGATTCCCTTGGCCTTCGTCCGGTATGGATGCTCGAGACCGAAACGAGCTTCATCTTCGGATCTGAACAGGGGATTTTCACAACGGATCAGTATTACCGTGAACCAAAGCCGTTCGCACCGGGTGAGAAAGTGGCCCTTCGCCGAAACGACGAAGGAACGGCTGAGGTCTACTGGTATGACGATCTGCAGCAGGATGTCCTTCAATCCTTCTCAGAACGGCTTCACGTATCAGGCACAGGCTCCCGCCTTGAAACGAAGCAGCCGGCAAAATCCGGCCTGAACGTCTTCACTCAGACATTGAATCCGTCTGTCTATGCCGCTAACGGCTGGGACCGTGAACATATTCAGCTGATTGAACAGATGGCGGATAAAGGGGTTGAACCGATTCGCTCACTCGGTCACGATACACCGCTCGCAGCGATGCACCCCGGCCGTAAGAACGTCGCCGACTTTATTAAGGAGAGCGTCGCCGTCGTCACCAATCCGGCCATTGACCGTGACCGTGAAATGGAACATTTCTCGACGCGTGTCATTATCGGACGCCGTCCGAGTCTCTTTGCCAAATCGGATATTCGCACGGTAATCGAGCTTGACTCACCCGTTATCGCCGAAGGCATTGCAGGAGAAGCCATCCAAAAGGAACATCGTCACCCGTCACTCGAATCGGTGATTGATACGTTCTCAAGCTCGAAAGAATTCATCCGTCTCCAAGCCGTCCGCTACGAAGACGAAAGCATAGAAGAAGCACTCGCGAGACTCGTCAGTGAAGCACAGGAAGCGATTGAATCGAACAAGTCGCTGGTGCTTCTTGACGATCAGGGGATGCACGAAGAAGATGCATACTGGCTCGATCCGCATCTCGCGGTCTCCGCCGTGGATCAGGGACTGACGAAATCCCGTCACCGCCGCGACTGTTCACTTATCATCCGGTCCGGCAGCATCCGCAGTCTCCATGATATCGCCGTCATCTTCGGTCTCGGCGCCGATCTCGTACTGCCGCACATCATGTTCTCAACAGCGATCGACGAAGACGGCACGCCTGCGGTGAAGCTGTTTGAAGCGCTGAATAAAGGGCTTGAGAAAATCATCTCCACCATCGGGATCCACGAGCTCCGCGGTTACGGACGCCTCTTCTCCTCGATGGGGCTCCATGAAGACATTGAAGACACGCTGAACATCGTGAACTTCCTCGGCAGCAAAAAACTCGGCTACAACTTCGAGGCCATGAAGGCAGAAGGTGCTGAGCGAAAAGCCGATTATGAAGCGGAGAAAGCACGCCCGGGCAAGACCTTCCACGTCTTCCCACGTATCTGGAAAGCCCTTGGTGATGTGGCCTCAGGTGCCATCAATTATGAAGAATTCGGTGAGAAAATTGCCGAACA
Source organism: [Bacillus] selenitireducens MLS10 (assembly GCF_000093085.1). Taxonomy (GTDB): domain Bacteria; phylum Bacillota; class Bacilli; order Bacillales; family Salisediminibacteriaceae; genus Salisediminibacterium; species Salisediminibacterium selenitireducens. The sequence continues at coordinate 2,951,823 of NC_014219.1, forward strand.
GGAAGACAAGAACCCGACGACGATCCGTCACCTGACCGCGCTTAAGAAGCTCGAATCAAACGTGAAGCCGGAGAACGTTTCGACGAAGGTTGGCAAACATGATATGCCTTTCATCATCAGCTCCATGTCCTTCGGTTCTCAAAATGAGACGGCGTTCCGCGCTTATGCGGAAGCGGCGGACCGATTGAATATGATCAGCTTCAACGGAGAAGGCGGCGAGATTAAAGACATGCTCGGCAAATACCCGAACACCCGCGGTCAACAGATCGCATCCGGCCGTTTCGGTGTCAATGTGGAGCTCGTCAACTCGACCAACCTGCTTGAAATCAAGATCGGTCAGGGTGCGAAGCCTGGTGAAGGCGGACACCTCCCGGGCTCGAAGGTGACGGATAAAGTCGCCGCTGCGCGTAATGCGACAACCGGTTCTGACCTGATTTCACCGTCAAATAACCACGACATCTATTCCATCGAGGATCTCGCTCAGATGGTCACGGAAATCAAAACCGCCAATGATCAGGCAAAAGTATGCGTGAAAGTGCCGATCGTGCCGAATATCGGGACCATCGCCGTCGGTATTGCCAAGGCTGGGGCTGATTTCATCACCCTCTCCGGCTTTGACGGCGGAACAGGTGCTGCACGTGTCCATGCCCTGCAGCATGTTGGACTCCCTGCGGAAATCGGTGTCAAGGCGGCTCATTTCGCCCTCCTTGAATCCGGTCTTCGGCATAAAGTGGAGATTTGGGCTGACGGCGGCGTGAAGAGTGCCCTCGATGCCGCGAAACTTATGCTGCTCGGTGCGAACCGCATCGGCTTTGGTACGCTCTCGATGATTGCCGTCGGCTGTACCGCTTGCCGCGGCTGTCACCTTGACACGTGTCACGTCGGGATTGCCACCCAGATTGAATCGGAAGCACAGGCGAAAGAACACGGCCTCCGCCGGTTCGTGCCCCGTGAATATGACATGGCCGTATCCGGCCTGACAACGATGTTCGGTGCTTTCGGTGAAGAACTGAAACGCATTACCGCTTCACTCGGTTTCGAACGCACCCAGGATATGGTCGGCCGCTCTGACCTCCTTGAGCAGGTTCGCGGCTTCGATCAGATGGATCTTGAAAGCCTCCTTGCCACCCTGCCTGAGCAGGAGCTGACACCGTTCGATCCGCCGCAGGCCCAGGAAGTGCCGCAGGAACAGGAACTTGCCGTCGCCGCAGGGGCAGAATTCGACTACCTCGACGCAAAGGCAAGCGAGCTGACGGAATCACGCACATTCGAATCCGTCACGGCAGAACAGCGCATCCTCGGAAGCCGCGTGTCCTGCCACCGCGTCCGCAATAAGCTTGACGGCTCGTATCGTGAGCTGCCGGAAGTGAATCTGACCTATTCAAAAGGCTCGATTCCAGGGAACGGACTCGGCGCCTACAACAGTGAAGGGGTTAATATCTCCATCACCGGAGGTGCCCAGGACGGGGTCGGAAAGACCTCCTTCGGCGGTTCCTTCAAGATCTTCAAAGCGAAGGGCGGCAACGGACAGCTGATTAACGGTTCCGTCGGAAAAGGGGCCGGCTACGGTGCCCAGCGCGGGACGTTCATCATTCAGGGGAATGCCGACTCCCGTGCCGGGATCCGTTTGAGCGGCGCTGACATGATCTTCGGCGGACGCGTCACGTCCCCGATTGAAAAGAACAAGCATTATAACCTCGGTATTCACGCCAACATGAAAGGGTTCGCCTTTGAATACATGACGAACGGCCGCGGCCTTGTCATGGGTGACCCTGGACCGTGGATGGCTGCCGGTATGACCGGCGGGGTCGTCTACCTCCGCCATGACCCGTCTGTCGGGCTTGACGAGGAAACCCTGAACAGCCGTGTTGCCAAAGGGGCGAAAGTGGTCATTGAGAAGCTGAACGATAAGGGTCTCGATGATGTGACCGAACTTCTCCGCCTCTACAAAAAGGAGCTTGAAGCAATCGGACAGGCTGAAGAAGCCGCCTATGTTCAGGAGCTTCTGAAAGATCCGGAACAGCACTTCATGCAGGTTGTGCCTGAGAAACAGCAGGCTGATCCTGCCGTTTCCACAGAATAACCATCATGCATCTGAACCTCCGGCCAAACGGCCGGGGGTTTTCCCATGGTATTGAAATTCAAGCAAATCCGGTGTATTGTAGATAGTTGACAACCATTATCGGATTTCGTGAAAGGATTTTGACCAACAATGAGGCTAGGAGCCCGTATTTTCAAAACAGGACTTTCCGTCACCCTTGCTCTGTATGTGGCAGGCTGGCTCGATTTTCAGTCACCCGCGTTCGCTGCGCTGGCCGCGTTCTTCGCCGTTCAGCCTTCGGTCCGAAAAAGTCTGACGCTTATTTGGGATCAGGTTCAGGCCAATGTGTTAAGTGCCATTCTTGCCGTTGTATTCGTTCTCGCCTTCGGCCAGGAACCGTTTGTCGTCGGTGCGGTCGTCCTGTTAATCATTGCGATTCACATCCAGCTGAAGAAAGAAGCGATTATCCCTCTTGCCGTTGTGACTGCGATTATTATTATGGGCAGCCCGACAACGGATTTCATGGAGCTTGCCTTTAACCGCTTTCTCCTCATCATGATCGGCGTTTTCTCCGCCTTTGCGGTGAACCTTGTGTTCCTTCCGCCGAAGCATGAGAATCAGCTGTACCACAAGATCACCGACGTTAATGACGACATCATTCAGTGGATTCGGCTTCTCCTTCACCACGAGGTCGATTACCGCACACTGAAAGAGGATCTCAAAAAACAGCGGGATCAGCTGAACAAGATTGATGAGACGTATCTCCTCTATAAGGATGAGCGGGGCATCTTCCGTAAACAGGAGTATGCCACCTTGCGAAAAGTCGTCCTGTTCAGACAGATGATCCGTTCAACCAGACAGGCCCACCGCATACTAGAGAACCTGACGATGAACGATAACCTGATTCACCAGCTTCCTGAAGACATGGCCCAGACGCTAAGGCTTCAGCTCGACGACATTACCAACTACCACGAGCGGATTCTTCTGAAATATGCGGGCAAGGTCAAACCCCATGCCACCGAAGACTATTATGAAGAGGTGTCTTCCGGGAAAAAAGTGCTGATGACGGGCTTTTTAAAAACCAGGAATGACTCGGATTTCGAAGAGACCGACTGGATGACCTTCCTCCCTGTCGTCGCACAGGTCATTGAGTACTGTGATGACATTGAATACCTCGATCGCCTCGTTGACCGCTTTTATAATTACCACACAGAGGACAATGAAGTCTTTATTAAAGAACGCAGTGATTATTAAATCGACGGAAACCACCAAAAAAAGTCGACCGACGCCACGATCATTGGACGTTGGTCGACTTTTTTAGGTCCGTTCCCTTTCATTCAATCTGAGTCAGCCGGTCTGTTCTTTTAACTTCATCACGCTTAAAACATTTGCTGTAACCAGCGACAAAAACAGTCCTGCAGAGAAAACCGTGGCAACCCCCACCGTGAATGTCCATACGAGGGCCCCGATGATATAGATTGAAAACGCCGAGAGTAGGACGATCCCTGTCCAAACGAGCCATTTTCTTCCCTTCATATAGCCAATCAGGCTGAGTAGCGACAGCACCGACCCCAGCACCCCTGTCATTGCCAAAGCGCTCTGTCCTTCCCGCCAGAAATCCATCCCGTTTAACAAAAATACCGCGCTCAATAAGGTCAGATAAAAAATGATGAACTTGCTTTTTCTCAACGGCATCCCCTCCAGTATATGTACGCTTCTTTTCTCACTTTACCACACTCTGGCCGATCTCATGACATCCGATTGCCATCTTCCGGCAAACAGCTTGAAGCATACAAAATAACCTGTATCCGAAGGACCGTTGATCCTTCAGACACAGGTTTTTCTTTTGCTTGCTCGTCAGGTTGTCAGTTCAGGTTCTGCACCTGAAACAGGTTATAGTAAGGTCCCTGTTGCTTCATCAGTTCTTCGTGCGACCCGGATTCAACGACCCGGCCCTGATCGATGACGAGGATCTTGTCCGAGTGCGTGATGGTCGAAAGCCGGTGGGCGACGATAAACGTCGTGCGGTTTTCCGCGAGTCGGAATAGAGACTGCTGAATGAGGCTCTCGCTCTCAAGATCAAGGGAACTTGTCGCTTCATCAAAGATGAGGATCTCCGGGCTTTTCAAAAAGACCCGGGCAATGGCGACGCGCTGCTTCTGTCCCCCTGAGAGTTTCACCCCGCGCTCTCCGATGTTCGTTTCATAGCCGTACGGCAGGTTCATGATAAAATCATGGGCATTGGCGGCCCGTGCTGCCTCGTACACCTCTTCATCCGTCGCATCCGGACGTCCCATGCGAATATTGAACATGACGGAATCACTGAAGATGATGTTGTCCTGCAGGACCATGCCGATCCGGTCCCTCAGTGAGCGCATTTGATAGTCCCGGACGTCCCGACCGTCAACGAGGATGCGTCCCCCGGTCACATCATGAAACCGCGGGATCAGGCTCATGATCGTACTCTTGCCTCCCCCGCTCATGCCGACAAGGGCAACGGTCTGTCCGGACTCGACGCGGAAATTCATGTCCTGTAAGAGCGTTTCCCCGTCCTGATAGGCAAAGGCCACATCTTCAAAGATGACTTCGCCCTTAGGAAAGCGGTACGGAACGGCGTCCGGTTTGTCTTCAATATCGTACGTCTCGTCGGCGAGCTCAAAGACGCGGTCCATGGACGCAATCGACTGGGTGATCGTCGTCGATGAGTTCACGAGACGGCGAAGCGGGTTATAGAGCCGGTCCATATACGCCACAAACGCCACCATCGTCCCAACGCTAATGCCGTTCTGAATGACGAGGAGTCCGGCAACCCCGATGACCATGACCGGTGCAATATCCGTAATCGTGTTGACAACGGCAAAGGTCTTCGCATTCCACTTCGTATGGTCAATGGCTTTATTGAGAAAATGATTGTTCTGTCTTTGGAACTGTTGCTGCTCGTAATCCTCAAGGGCAAAGCTGCGGATGACATTCATCCCCTGCAGCCGTTCATGCAAATGTCCCTGTACTTCGGCAAGCGCCTGCGAGCGCTCCCTTGTGAGCATCCGGAGTCGCGAATAGAAATACTTTATCGCAAAGCCGTAAAGCGGCATGAGCGAGACGGCAATGAGCGTGAGCCACGGATCCATCGTAAGCATAATAATGATGGCAACGACGATCGTAAAAAGATCGAGCCAGATGTTCATCATGCCGGTGATGATGAAGTTCTTCGTCTGTTCGACGTCGTGAATGACCCGTGAGATCACCTCTCCCGACTTCCGGTTCGCATAAAACTGCAGACTGAGCTTCTGCAGATGATGAAAGAGCTGATCGCGGATGTCATAGAGGATCTTGTTTCCCGTCCACTGGGCAAAATATTGCCGGTAGTATTCAATCGGCGGTCGGAACACAATAAAAATGACCAGCACAATGGACATGAGCCAGATCAGTTCATTGATTTGTTCTGCTGTCGTCATTTGACCGGAACCGATGATGTCATCGATGACATACTTCATGATGAGCGGAATGACGAGGGGAATCCCGAATTTCAACATCCCCACGACCACTGTGATCGCGATCTCTTTCCAGTACGGTTTTATGTATCTCATGTATCGTCTGACGCTGCCCACGTTCATCATCTCCAAATCATCACGTATCATGCCACTGCCATTCGCAGCGGTTTCTCATGTTCACACAGGAAAAGAGGACCTGTTAAGTCCTCTCCCCGTTACCGGTAATGCAAAAAGCGCTCATACCAGTATTCAATAAATCCCGGTTCAAAGGGGCCTTTTTGCTGACCCACCCAGGAAATCAGTTCATCCACTGCTTTCTTCATGATGACTTCGATCTCCGGCGGATAGTTCATCTGCCGCTTATGCATCCTGAACTCATCTTCATCCAACAGTTTGAACGTCATATCCGGAAACACTTTGATATCCAAATCATAGTCGATATACTTCAGTGCCTCTTCATCATACGTAAACGGCGTGCCCAGATTACAGTAATAGTACATGCCATCATCACGAATCATGCCGATGACATTGAACCAGTGATTGGCACTGAAATAACAAATTGCCGGTTCTCTCGTTCGCCATGACCGTCCGTCTGATTCATGAACGAGAATCCGGTCGTTGCCTCCGATAATCTCCTGAGACGTTCCTTTCAAAATGATGGTTTCCTCCCACACGCGATGGAGCGTACCATTGTGTTTATAACTCTGTACTTCAATATTGCTGCCTACGACAGGAAAATTCACAGCGGTACTCCTTCCTTTTCCACTACACAGGCTTGCGGTGTGTGACCATCCGGTCAGACGGATGCAAATAAAGGGCAAAAGGAGGGGGGTTCCGACAGATAATGCTTCAGTTTTTGAAAGTTGACCTTCCGGGACGGATCGCCGGGGATAACCGGTTCCGAGCCGGTTTCAAGTACATACTGGTCCACGGCAATCTGACAGCGGTCAATATAACCGGGCAGTTCCGCTTCTTCAAAGACCTCGTACGTCTCCCTCGACATATAGAAGGGCTGATCCGGCAAACCGCCCAGATCATCGGCCAATAGTTCAAAATCAATTTCATTATTCGTATGAATGATGGTGCGTAAAGGGATCTCTTCAGAACTCCGTTCCGCAAATCGGTTCACGGCTCTTCGGACATCTTCGATCGTCACGGTGACGGTCTCGAATTGCCGCTTCGGTTCTTCGCTGTCAGTCGCTGATGTCTGTTTTCGTTTGCGAAACCCCATCCATGCATCCTCCTCCGATATGATATGTCCTCACACAGTCACAGAACCTGATAGTTTCCAAACAATGTCTTGGTTTCTCTTTCATTATACTACTCTGAACGCAAGAATGAAATGAAACCCCTGTGGATATACCGTTTTTTTTGAATCTGAGGTTCGACCAAGGCAATGACGCCAGAAAAAAGATTGCAATAAAATGCTTCTCATACAACCATTTTCCATCTATAATCAAGTTAAAAGATAAGACTGGTAACAGTCTGAAAAAAGGGGCCCTTCTTTTATGAAAAAACTATTCATCGCCATTGCTGTTTTCCTGATCCTTCTGTTTGCACCTGCAGTTGTTTGGTTTATGGGTGATGACGATGTGTTTCACGTGTCAATCATCAACAAAACAGCTCCGGATGAATCTTACCGTGAACACCACAGTCTCACCTGGCTGTTGAATCACGAGCGGTATACGAAAGAAGACGGCACCGTCTACGATGTCGTGGAGGACTACTACGGGTTTCTCCCCAACGAAGCTGAGGAACATTACGACATCCGGCATCTGCCCGATCAGTACGCCGAAACCGACCTAATTTATATCGCGGATACTTACGGCGTCTATGAAGAAGATCTGCCTTGGACTGATCTTACCCAAGAGGAGAATCCAGGTCCGCCAAACCTGATCTACGGCGGATTTGAGCGACAGGAATGGGACGCCATCCGTGCTGCGGTGGAGATGCAGGGGACAGATCTGATTATGGAATTTAACAGCTTCGCCTCCCCGACCCCTGCTGGAGTCCGGGAGGATGTCCTTGAATTCCTTCGGGCGGACTGGGATGGCTGGATCGGCCGGCATTTCAACAACCTCGAAGCGGACGGTGGAGAAATCCCGCTTTGGGTGATCACACGCTACGAGGAACAGTATGGCAACTGGGGTTACGAAGGGGAAGGCTTTGTCCTGATCAACGATCTGTCTGAAGAGATCGTCATCCTCTCGGAAGAAGCCATGGATGTGACGGATCCTTCGATTCATGTGAGCTTTACAGAACGGGGGCAAGAGGCTTTCGGGCTCCCGGACAGTCCGCATTATGCCTACTGGTTCGACATTTTGGCTTACGATCACCCGGGTGATGTACTTGCCTATTATGACTGGGAATTAAACGATCAGGGAATCGATAAGCTTGATGAGTACGGAATCCCGACACAGTTTCCGGCGATTCTCCACCATGAGCGTAACGATGCTCAGGTGTATTACTTTGCCGGCGACTATGCGGATGTTCCGGACATGCCCGCCTTCCATCAGTACAGCTGGTATCCGAATATCCGCTCTCTCCTCTCCATCGGAGCCGTTGAAGCGGAAACCCGTTTCTTCTGGCGCACCTATGCCCCGATGATGATCACCCTGTTCGATCAGTTTCAGAACGGCGGAGATCGTCACGAGGTGAGTGAGCCTCAGGATACGACTGTCCTCCAGGCAGATCAGGACGGCATCCGTTATCCGGCAAGGGTGAACGGCCCCGATTTCGAAGTGTACAAGGACGGAGAGTGGGAGCCGTTTCTCTTCAAAGGCATCAACATGGGCATGGCCAAACCCGGGGTCTTCCCGGGAGAAGCGGCGATCACCCGGGATGAATATGACCGCTGGTTCGAACAGATCGGTGAGCTCAATGTCAACGTAATCCGGAACTACACGTTGCATCCGCCGGCCTTTTATGAAGCCCTCCATGATTACAACCAGGAAGCCGATGAACCGCTCTACCTGCTCCATGGGGTCTGGATTGACGAAGAGCCTCTCGAAGAAACCCTCGATGCCTTCACCCCAGAGATCACAGAAGAATTTCAAGAGGAGATCCGAACCATTGTCGATGTCATTCACGGGAACGCTGTTGTAAATCCTGAGCCTGGTCATGCTTCCGGGATTTATTCGAGAGACATCTCTCCTTACGTGATCGGATGGGTACTTGGCATCGAATGGTACCCGGTCATGGTCGATCAGATGCTTCAGGACTATCCGGATCTCGGTGATTACAGTGGTGACTTCGTCTTTACCGAATCCGCTGAGCCAATGGAAGTATGGATGGCGGATCAGTTTGAGTTCCTGATGGATTACGAAATCGACGAATATGAAAGCATGAGGCCGTTAAGTTTCACAAACTGGGTAACAACGGACAACATCGATCAGCCGGCAGAGCCGAACCTCGAAGAAGATATGGCCACTGTCAATCCGAATACGATCCGTCTGAGAGAGGGACCGGATGAAGTCGGTATGTTCGCTTCGTATCACGTTTATCCGTATTACCCGGATTTTCTGAACATCGAAGAAAGCTACACCGAATTTATCGATCACAGGGGTGAACCGAATAATTACGCAGGCTATTTGCGTGATTTGGAGGACGCCCACGAGATCCCGGTTCTCGTCGCGGAATTCGGCATTCCCGCTTCAAGAGGACTGACCCACCGTAATCCATTCGGCTGGAATCAGGGGTTCATCGAAGAAACGGAACAAGGAGAGATTCTCATCCGGCTGTATGAGGACATTGTGGAGACCGGTATGCTCGGCGGACTGATCTTCACCTGGCAGGATGAATGGTTCAAACGGACCTGGAATACAATGGACTATGACAATCCGGACCGGCGTCCGTTCTGGTCCAATGCCCAGACGAACGAGCAGCACTTCGGGCTATTGAATTTTGACCGGCTTAAAGTAAAGGTCAACGGTATCGATGACTGGACCGACGGCCAAACGATCATCGACAGACCGGACGGCCGCATGACGAACCTGACGGTGGATCATGATGAACGGTATCTGTATATCAAGAGTGAATTCAGTGAAATGGATAACGCATTCTGGGATGATCATCAGTTTGAGATGTATGTCAGTACGAGGGAGAATGAAGGTATTGATGTCACACTCCCGGTTCGTGATGAGACAATGAAAGCTGATTTTCATCTGACAATCGACGGCCGTGACGATGCGTCAATCCGTATTGCCGGCAACTATGATTCCTTTTTGTATGATTACAGCGAAGACGGCTTCACCGATGAGCTGCTTACGCTCGATTCCGAATTTCATCCGATCCGACTCGCCTTAAACCGTGAACAGATGAGACCGGACACTGAAGAGATCCTGCCGTTTGAGGCTTATGAAGCAGGCGAACTCCGATTTGGCATCGGAGATCCGGCTCACGAGGAGCATGATTCGCTTTCTGATTACTATTTCAGTGAAGAAACCGGCATTCTGGAGATCCGGATTCCGTGGATGCTCTTAAATGCAAGAGATCCGAGTCAACGGGAGTTTATGGGTAACGTATTTGAAGACGGCACAGATGCATCTGTTTTTATTGACGGAATCGACCTTGTGGCGATGCTGATGGAAGATGACACGGCCGTTGCCTCTTCGATGCCTGTTTTCCGCTATGAGTGGGAAACCTGGGACCTCCCTCAGTATGAAGAACGCCTGAAAGATTCCTATCACATCGTCCAGGAATTCTTCCGGACGGTTGATCAATAATCATTGAAAAATCCGCATGAACGCTCAACCGGCGTCCATGCGGATTTTTGCTTTTGTTATGGTATTGACCTCTCCGGTCAATTGGCATCTTTGGAGATGCCCTTGCGTGTCATTTGTCCCCATTCTGCCTTTTTCTTCAGTGTCATGACAAGCCCCTCACAGCGCCAGTACACCATCAGAGGACGGTACCAGAATGATTCGGTCAATGCCCAAAGGTAGAGCACAACAAGACTTTTTGCATTCGGATATTTATGATACGTCATCTCTTCAAGCAGAATAGCCAGAGATGACAGTAAAGATCCGTAGGTGACGGTCACCACAAACATCACCGCGGCAATTTCGATGGAGATGAGGGAAAAAATCACGCCGAGAATTAAGACGAGATACCCGATCAGTTCAAAGACCGCACTCAATAGTTCCACAAACAGATAGTAAGGCATGGAAAAGAGGCCGATGCCCCTGTATTTCGGATTGAGCATCATTTTCTTATGCGTCCACAGCGTCTCAGCAAGCCCCCTCTGCCATCGCTTCCTCTGTGATCGCAATATGGCCGTCGTGGCAGGAGCTTCTGTCCAGCAAACCGGATCCTGGATGTATTCGATTCTCTGGTCAGATTTCTCATCCTTGATCGAACGGTGCATTCTGACGATCAGTTCCATATCCTCACCGACTGTCTTTGGATTATAACCGCCGACTTTAATGACCCGGCTTTTCTCGAAGACGCCGAATGCACCGGAAATAATCAGAAGAATGTTCATCCGGCTTAAGCCGAGCCTGCCAATGAGGAAAGCCCGAAAGTATTCGACGATCTGCAACAGGACGATCGGTTCTTTGGGCAATCCGACCTTCTCAACCTGACTGTGCACAATGTTCGAACCGTTGGCAATTCGAACGGTTCCGCCAGTTGCCGTTACTTTGCCGTTTGAATCAATAATCGGTTTCATCGTCTTCAAGAGCGCATCCTGATCGAGAATCGAATCACCGTCAATCGCTGCAAAATACGGATACTTCGAAAAGTTAATCCCCGCATTCAACGCATCAGCCTTGCCTCCGTTCTCTTTGACAACCAAAAAGATATGCGGGTACAGTTCGGACTGATAGGCACGCTTAACCTCTCCGGTGTCAAAATATTTCCGCATGGCAAGGTCAATCTTCTTCATGGAAAACTGTTTGATGACCTTTTCACTTGTTGCATCCTTCGAGCCGTCATCAATGACGATCACTTCGTACTGCGGGTAATTCAGGGCGATCATCGACCGGACGGTTGAGACGATGCCAACCTCTTCATTATAAGCCGGAATGAGAATCGAAACCGGGAACGTATCCTGATTGACGGCGATCTCTTCGATCTGTTCCGTGCGGTTCAGGGTGCTCTCTTTTTTGATCCGGGGACCGGCAATAATAAAGAGTAGGATATAGGTCGAACCGACGGCAATCATATAAAAAATGATCACGTAGGCGAGGAGCTCCATGACCGTTGAAACATTATCCCACATGGGCCTGTCCCCCCCTTCATCGTCAGCGTCTGTAATGCCATGTCTCTTGCATAGCCGTCTTCATGGTTCTCGGCCATGTCCCTTAAAACAGATTCGCCATCATTGAACATGCCAATCGCTTCACATGCGGCGAACCGGACCCACCATACATTGTCTCCGGCAAGATGCTTCAGAAAGTCAATGAACTCTTCAAGGTTCATGATTCCCGCCAGTCTCGCTGCATACATCCGCTCTTCCCAATAAGACGAATTGAAGAATGACGGCATCACCGAGGGATCAGAGATGTACTGATAATTGCACAGGCTTTTAAAGGCCTTGATTCGCATTTCCAATCGGTCATCCTCAAGTTTCGATTCCACGAATGGGAGGAATTCATAAAGACCTGCCTCCCCGCAGTGGATCACGAATGCTTCTTCAAGCACCGCAGGTACGTCTTCACGACTTTCACCGGATCTCTCAGCAAGACGCCTGAGTGAGTCCGTGGAGACACGGCGAATCAGCTCTTTGGCAAAGCCAAAGGATAGCCTGTCCTCATACAGAAGAAAATCCACGACCCGTTCATCCTGAAAGCCGGCCAACACCCGCAGTGCCTGCCGGTACTCTTCATCATTGTGCTCCAGTTTCTGAAGATGTTCCCAGACTGCGTCATTCAGGTTTTTCATATGGAAGTCCTGGATAAAATACAGGGTATTCACCCTGTCAGCCCATTTATCTTTCAAAAGGCTTCTTCGGTAAACCTCTGACAGATGCAGTTCGGCAATGTCCTGGATCCTCGCGTGCTGATCGGGGTCAGACGTCTTCCCACCAACTTCATTCAACAGTCGCTCGAGCACTTCTCTTTTTAGCGCCTGCGATTTCGGAAGCCTTGGCTCATAAGTCTGTTCACCGGTTATATAGGACAAATAGGCGGACAAATTTTTCGAAAAGAGATGCTCCACCTTTTCCTCAAATCGTCTCTCTTTTGTTTTTTTCTGAATAATGTAACCAAGCACCAAGAGTTGAACCCCTAAGAGAACCGCCGCTGTCATGAGAGCCGCCATGATCATAGTGCATTCAACCTTTCAAACAGCCGGTCCAGTCTTGCGCCGACTTCTCTGACGTTAAAGGGCTTGACCATATAATCATCGGCCCCGAGTGACAATGCACGGGCCACTTCCCTGTCACCCTTTCTTCCTGTGAGCATGGAGATGACGATGTTGGACTGGCCGTACTCATTGCGCACCCGCTGCAGGGCTTCAATCCCGTCCATCTTCGGCATAATCCCGTCGAGAAGCACGATGAACTGCCGGTCTTTTTCATACCAGTCGCCTTCGACAAAAGACAGCCCGTCTGGGTAGGTTTTCACCATCAGAGGACGGCCCGCAATGACTTTCCGTTTCGTAAAGTGATGCGTCAGCATCTCTCTGACGACACGGTCATCATCCACAATGATAAGCACGATCTCATCATTCACCTGATCCTGCTTCGATTCCATTGAATAGAGAGAAATGGTCCGTCCGCCTCGCCGTTTCGCCAAACGGAGGGCTTTTTCCGCATGAAAGATCGTCTTTTTCGGCGGTTCCGCTTCTTCACCCGCCTCGGCAACACCTGCTGAGAACGTCATACCTGAAGGTAATGCGTCATCCTGGTCAATAAGCGCCGTAAACGTGTCCTCCGCCCTGTCAAGAACGGCTTTTACGTCCTGTTCCGTTCCTTCAGGTGAAAGAAGGACAAACTTGCCTTTATACATACCGATCAAGTCCTGTTTCCACTTTTCTCTCATAATGGCTTCAACAAGTTTGACCGACAACAGGTCATTCACCTGGTAATCATAAGGATCTTTGTTCGTTTCAGGGTAATCCGTCCTGATCATGGCAACACTGTAGCCCTTCAGGGTCGCTGCTGCATGCCGTTTATGGAGCTTTATCAGTTCTCTTTCAATGGCATTCCGGTTATAGGCACCGGTCAGGTCATCCATCGTGATTTGTGCCTTTACCATGCGGCTCATGCGGATCCGATTTTGGATCAGCGAAACAAAGACACGTTTGTCAAACGGCTTAACCAGGACGTCCGGTACCCCTGAATCATACAGCTCGGCTATTCGCTCAGCTTTTCCGTCGTGAATAGTCATCACAAGGGGGATTGACTCGGAAAGGATCCGGTCTCTCGCCTCTTTGCAAACTGTCTCCTCAGCTTCTTCACAAATCTGTTCATCAACGATCACCAGAGCCGGGTTCATCGAATCAAGGAGTTCGATCCCTTTCTGAACAGTGAGGGCGATCCCGGTCTGCACAGCGTGCTGATCGAGCAGCTGCTTCATGTCCGTCTGATACGTGGTATCCGGATCCACAATCAGTACAACAGGCAAATCCGGAACAGTCAAGTCATTCATCTTCAATTCGGCCTCATTCTGCATTGTCTGCCTTACTTCGCGCGGGGATAAGGGCTGATCTCCGGACACCGCTCCCTTCAGATCCAACAGATGCGGCAACCAGTCGTCTTCAAACCATTTCTTATTGATTTTGCGGTCAAATACCCTCTCGAGCCGGTGTCTGATGAACGATGCTGCGTCTGTCCGTTCAAACTTGTCGGCAGTCTCAAGGAACTGATCGAAGTAACGGATCAGTTCCTGTTCAGTAATGTACGGCCGCTGTCTCCATTCCAGTATGGTTGCCTCCACCTGATTCAACATGATTCGTTCATACCTGCCAGCCAAAATGATTCACTCCCTGCGTCTTCGTATTGAAAAAGCGGTACCCTCCGCCTTTTCTCCCTGCTTTGAGACTTATTCTACTTATTTCTCTTCCCATTATCCAACAAGATTACACGATTTCTTCACTATCATTAAAATTTACAGGAATAGAGCCCCATAGAACAGGGCAAACAAAATGACGTAGGCAGGGTGAATCTTTCTGATTTCGAGCAGGACATAGCTCACACCCATAATCAGCACCGTCTGAATCCAGCCGCTTTCATCAAGGGAATCGCCGATGAAGCGGAACGTCATAACCCCTAAGAGGACAGCGATCGTCGGCCTGACGATCGAAGAGAGCATCTTCACTTTCGGTGAATCCTTGTATTTCATCAGGAGACTGATGAGCAGAATCATCAGAATCAGAGACGGGATGACCATCGCGCCAAGGGCCACGACAGCACCCATGATCCCGGCTTCCTGAAAGCCGACAAAACCGGCCATCTTCGTTGCAATCGGGCCCGGAAGCGCATTGCCGAGCGCGATCATCTCCGCAAACTCCCCGCTCGTCATCCACTCATAGCGGTGAACGACTTCGTACTCCACGAGGGGAATCGTCGCCGGTCCGCCGCCGTAGCCGAGAATACCCGGCAGTAAAAAAGCCAAAAACAGTTCCCAATAAATCATGCCTCCTCACCTTCTTTCTTGCGCCCCGTCGGCTTTGTAAGAACGAAGATGATCAATGCGGCAATCACGATTGCCGGATGGACGCCTGCGAGCTGAATCAGCAAGACGGACGCCACAATCAGAAGCGTCACCTTCAGCCAGCCGAGATCTTTGTTGGATTTCTCAATAAATCCCCAGGTCAGGACACCGAGGAGCACGGCCACGACCGGTATG
The DNA here is from genome assembly GCF_000093085.1 of [Bacillus] selenitireducens MLS10. Taxonomy (GTDB): domain Bacteria; phylum Bacillota; class Bacilli; order Bacillales; family Salisediminibacteriaceae; genus Salisediminibacterium; species Salisediminibacterium selenitireducens. The sequence goes on from NC_014219.1 coordinate 2,967,146, forward strand.
ACGCCCCGCGTCATCCCCTGAACCCAGCCGAGATCCCGAAAGGAACTGAGCGTCGCCAGCAGGAGAATCATCAGGATCACTGTCGGCAAGACGGACGCGGCGAGGGCATTGAGCATGCCAGGTATGCCGGAAACCCGGTAGCCCACGTAACCCGCGAGCTTTGTTGCGATCGGCCCCGGAAGGGTGTTGCCCATTGCCAGCATGTCGGAAAATTCGTCATCCGTCATCCATTTATAATTCTCCACCACTTCTTTTTGAACGAGTGGAATGGCGGCGGGGCCTCCCCCGTAGCCGAGGAGCCCCACCCGTAAAAATGCAAAAAACAAATGTTTATGTGTCATCGTAACAAAGCACCTTTCCCATGCGATTCGCTGTTAATAGACTGCGATGGCCCCGTCGGTTCTCGATTCGGTTCCACCTGCCAACACTCCGGTTTTCGGATCCCGCCAAATAATCTGCCCGCGGCCGAAGGCGCCGTCATGAGCGGCGATCTCCACCTTGTGTCCCCTTCTCAACAGGCCGTTCACAATATGTTCAGGCACAGTCTGTTCAAGCTGCACGCTCTTGCCCTTCAGCCACTGCCAGCGCGGTGCATCGAGGGCTGCCTGCGGATTCAGCTTAAAGTCCACGGTATTCATCACCATTTGCATATGCCCCTGAGGCTGCATGAATCCGCCCATGACACCGAATGGTCCGACGGCTTCGTCACCTTTCGTCATAAAGCCTGGAATGATCGTGTGATACGTTCTTTTCCCTGGCTTCAGTGCGTTGTCGTGAGTCGGATCGAGGCTGAAGTTATGGCCGCGGTTCTGCAGGGCAATCCCGGTTCCGGGCACGACCACACCCGAGCCGAAGCCCATGTAGTTGCTCTGAATAAAGCTGACCATGTTGCCGTCTTTGTCCGCAGCTGCAAGATAGACCGTTCCGCTTGAAGACGGATCGCCGGGCTTCGGTTCCATCGCTTCGCCCTTAATCTCCGAACGTCGTTCACGTGCGTAGCTGTCACTCAGCATCGAAGAGACGTTCTGCGTCATGTCTGACGGTTCTGTGATGTAGTGCAGGCCGTCGGTGAAGGCCTGCTTCATCGCTTCGATCTGATAGTGAAAGGTCTGATCGGTATCGCGCGTGGCGAAGGTATCATCCTGCAGGGTCTTCAGTGCCATGAGGGCAATCATGCCCTGTCCGTTCGGCGGGATCTCCCAGACGTCATAGCCTTTGTAATTGACCGAAACCGGTTCCACCCACTCCGGCTGAAAGGAGGTCAGGTCTTCCTTACGGAGATAGCCGCCCTGTGCCCTGGACGCCGCATCAATCCGGTCAGCCAGTTCGCCGCTGTAGAAGGCTTTCGCATCTGTTTTTGCAATGGCTTCAAGGGTTTTGGCATGGCCCTCGGATTGCCAAAGGTCCCCGGCCTGCGGCGCTTCTCCGCCCGGAGCGAACGTCTCAAACCAGGCGCTGAACTCCTCTGACGTCAACGTTTCTTTAAACCGCTTTGCTGCATTGTTCCAGAAAAAAGCAAGCACCGGTGACAAAGGATAGCCGTCTCGTGCATGACGGATGGCCGGTTCAAACAGCTCCTTAAACGGCAGTTTGCCAAAGCGTCTTGACAGCTCCGCCCACGCGGCCGGTGTACCTGGCACCGTGACAGGTGTCCAGCCAAAGGCCGGCATCTCTTCAGTGATGCCCTTCTCCTTCAATACGTCGATGGAGAGCGCCTCAGGTGCCGGGCCGCTGCCGTTGAGCCCGTAAAGTTTTTTGTCATCGTGGATCCAGACGAGGGCAAAGGCGTCACTTCCGATTCCGTTGGACGTCGGTTCCGTCACCGTCAGGCATGCAGCCGTTGCAATTGCGGCATCGACGGCGTTGCCGCCCTTTTTCAGCATGGTGAGGCCTGCCTCTGCGGCGAGGGGCTGACTCGTTGCGACCATCCCGTTTTTGGAGTAGGTCACCTGGCGTTTCGCTTTATACGGATTGTGCTGTGCATCAAACATCATCGTCATCATCCTCCTGTTGGTGTGTCTTTGTTTAAAAATTGGAGCGGGACTGGCCGCCGTCGACATTCAGGGTCGCACCGGACACCCATCTTGCCCGGTCCGAAGCGAGAAAGACGACGACGTCCGCCACTTCCTCGACCGTACCGAAGCGGCCTGCAGGAATCTGGTCTTTGACAAACTGATTGATCTTCTCCGGTGTTTCATCAAGGCGCTTTTGCCAGTTGCCTGTCGGATGCAAAATCGAACCCGGGGCAACGCCGTTGACCCGGACGCCGTCTTTGATCAACTCGTCCGCGAACGATTTGGTAAAACTGATCATCGCCGCCTTTGCCGCATTATATGTAGGCTTTCCGCCTGATTCTCGGCCGAAGATTGAGGAGATATTGACGATCGATCCGCTCCCGGCTTCCTTCATGGCCGATGCCGCCATCTGGCTGAAATGAACAGCGGACAGATAGTTCAGCTCAAGGGCATCCCTGAAGAGATCCACATCCGTCTCCATCGACGTCGATCCGCTGCTGCCGCCGGCATTGTTGATCAGGATATCGATCGTCCCGAGGGTATCCGTGAACCAGTCCATGACCTGTTCACGGGCCTCCCGGTCCATGAGATCAGCGCTCATCGTCACAAGTTCCGGCGTCTCTTCCTTCGCCTGCCTGAGCGCTTCTTCCCCTCTTGCCACAATGGCGACATTGGCTCCCTCCGCCACAAAGGCTTTGGCAATGCCCTTGCCGATTCCCTTTGAACCTCCGGTTACGAGCACATTTTTTCCTTGAAGTCGCAGTTTCATCACTCATTCTCCTTTCTGTTGTCAGCTTCTCTTGCCAATCACTTCTTCTGCAATGGTTCCGTCTATGATCTTCTGATGCGAGACGGAAAACGGATAGTAGGTCAACTCTTCAGGCGGCATCATTAATTCGTCACCCGAAAGACTGACCCGGTTCTTTAATCGTACAAGAAAAACATCCATTTCCCAAACAATATGTGAAAAAACATGCCTGACCTGCTGGGTATGTGTCACATGATCGACGGCAATGCCACTGTATCTCTTTGTCAGCGCGTCAATCAGCGCTTCTTCGCCGGATTGCTCATCACTTTCAATCATCGGGAACTCCCACATGTTTGCGAGAAGGCCTGTTTCAGGCCGTTTTTGAATCAGGACACGTCCGTCGGCGTCGACGATGACAGTGGTTTGCCAACGCTCCGTTCGCGGCGGTTTCTTTTTTGCTTTCACGGGAAGGAGGGATTCCACACCTTCAGCTCTCGCATGACAGTGTGACACGACCGGACACGTCAGGCATTGCGGGTTCTTCGGTGTACAGACCGTCGCCCCGAGCTCCATCAGCGCCTGATTGAAATCTCCTGCATCCTCTGTCGGGATGAGATCCCGGAGAATGTTTTCGATCTGGATCCTGGCCTTCGGTTTTGCGATGTCGTCATACAGTGTCAAAAGCCTTGACATGACACGCATCACATTGCCATCCACTGCAGGGACCGGTTTTCCGTATGCAATGGAAAGAATAGCGCCTGCCGTATAAGGCCCGATTCCTCTGAGAGACCGGATTTCCTTTTCCGTATCCGGCACTTTTCCTCCGTAATCTGCCGTCACTTCTTTCACTGCAGCCTGCAGATTCCGTGCCCTGGAATAATAGCCGAGTCCTTCCCAGACTTTCAGTACATCCTCCTCGGCCGCTTCCGCGAGGGCCTCCGGAGTCGGGAAGAGACTGATAAAGCGGTTGAAATAGGGAATGACCGTTTCCACGCGTGTCTGTTGGAGCATGATCTCAGAGACCCAGATCTTATAGGGATCCTGGTCTTTTCGCCATGGAAGATCCCGGTTGTCCGCCTGATACCAGGTGAGTAAATCGTGTTGAAAAGCGGTTGTCTGAATTTGTTTCATCAATGATGCACCTCATCTTTTAAATTACAAGTAAATCGGGTAAAGTAACAGTATCATCTGATCAGACAGGAAGGAGGGTGTTGCGGATATGGATACCGGAACGCATGTGGTTATGGGCTTCGCAGTGGGCGGACTCGCTACCCTTGACCCCGTTGTCGGCGGCTCTCCGGAAATGACCCAGGCCGTCCTGATCGGGGCACTGATCGGTTCGCAGGCCCCTGATTTTGACACGGTCCTCAAACTGAAAAACAATGCCGTGTACATACGCAATCACCGGGGCGTGACGCATTCCGTGCCGTTCTGGTTCATTTGGGCCGCACTGATCACCATCTTCATTGACAGCATCATTCCGAATGTCAATCCGTTCCACCTGTTCCTGTGGACGTTCTTTGCCGTGTTCCTCCACGTATTCGTCGATATCTTTAACGCATACGGCACAAAGGCCTTCTCCCCATTTTACCCGAAATGGCTTGCCCTCGGGGTCATTAATATTCTCGACCCGCTCATTTTTCTGACGCATATCGTGGCGATTATCATGTGGAACATGGGCTTTGACCCAGGCTATACCTTCTTGACACTGTACGTGTTCCTCACAGTATATTATATCTGGCGGATCCGTGCACAGCGGCGGGTGTATCTCGAGATGGAACGACTGCATCCTGATGCTACGCATATCTTCACCTCCCCGACGTTCAAATGGCACCAGTGGCACATCGTTGTCCGGACGGAGACGGAGATGTTTGTGGCCGGAGCCAAGCGCGGTGACATTCAGTATTTTGAGACGTATCCGTTCGAACCGATCCCGGATGACCCGGTGATCAATGCGGCGAGAAAAGACGAGAATCTCTCAGCCTTTCTTTCGTTCTCTCCGGCCTACCGGTGGTATGTTTCCCTTGAACCTCACGGGTATTCGGTGAAATTCATCGATCTCCGCTACCGGAGTAAAGGGTACTACCCGTTCGTCGCCATCGTGCGTCTCAATGAGGACTTGAGTATCCGCGGCTCTTATACGGGATGGATTTACAACACAGAGACGCTGAGACGAAAACTCATCATGTCGGAACAGGGTTCGTCCTGAAGAACCGCCCACCTGAATGCGCACTGAAGAGACGCGATGACCGCAGAATCAACGAAGAAGGGAAGCTCCTCTTGTCACGAGGGGCTTCCCTTTTCTCTCTTTGCAGCCGGCGAACCGGTTAATGATAGAACTTCTTTTTCTCAAACCATTCCCGGTATTTTTTATTTTCCTGCAGGACTTCATGGAGCTTTGATCCGTGGTGATCGATCCATTGGACGAGCACCTTCTCCGTCGTTTCTTTGCCTCTATATGTGCGTCCGGCTTTCGCCTGCGTGGATTCAAAGTCCTCCCAGAGAAGCTCCACCCAGGTCCGGGCTTCTGCATAGCTCAGTTTGTCATTATGTTCAAGGAGGCGGTTTGTCAGTCGCTCATGATAGTCATTCACAATACAACATCCTTTCTTCCATACCGTCAGCGGACAGGCAACTGCTTACCGAATACCGAAATCGGCACAGCTTCAAGCTCTGAGCTTCCTGAGCGGTAGCCCCATGCAAAGACCCCGTTCAGATAGTCGATGTCAAAATACTCTTCTTCATCGCCTTTAAAGACGTAACGTTCCCCTTTACGGAAGTCATCCGGGTCAAGGAGATAGGCCTGGGCCATGAGAATCTTCCGCTCGTGAACGGCATACTCACTGATCATACCCCGCTGTTCCGCCTTTTGGGCTTTCACAGTCAAATCCCCGATTTCCGTCTGCAGTTCCGCCATGCTCATCTCACTGTATTTTTTATCCAAAACAATCCCTCCAGGCTGTCTGCTTCCTGTATCCATTATAAAATGGAACGAGGGAAAAAAGAAAGTCCGCCGCTTACGATTCTGAGACATATTCATCGATAAAGCGTTGGATGACGGGCATCGGAAACCCTTTTCTGTACAGGCCTTTTTTAAGCCGGTCCCTCCGTTTCGCCGGATCGTGCTCGGTGATGCGCGCAAGGAGTTTCTCACCGTGAAACACGGCATTCTCCCATTCTTCATCAGTCTCTCCGTCTTCCTCTTCTTCCTGATCCGACAATACACGCTCCACTGCGACTGAAGCGATCCCTGTCTGATACCCTTTTCGCATCAGGAGCTGCATGAGCTTATTCTTTCGGTTGATTTTGGATTCCCGGCGGTACTCCCCGGCCTTCTTCGCCGCGAGCCGGACTGCCGCTTCGAGGACTTCATCTTCACCGAATTCCTCCATCGCCTCATCGATCAGCGCGCCTTCGACACCTTTTTGATAAAGCTCCTGGCGGATGTGCATCGGTCCTTTCGTACTTGTATCCCGTCTCGTTCTCACAAATGCCTGGGCAAAGGCCCGGTCGTCGATGAGATTGAGCTGATCAAGCCGATCAAGCACCTCGGGGATCACGTCTTCCTCTGTCTCTTTTTTCTTCAGGTAGCTGATGATCTCCCGCTCCGAACGCATCCGAAAGGAGATGAAGTTCACGGCAAGCTGCACAGCCCTGTCGACGGTTTCCATGCTCTTGATGGATTCGAACTCTTCTTCAGACAGTTCCCTGGCCCGGATCAGGTTGTGGCGGATCAGGGTCTCTTCGGACACTGTGCCGATATAGGTCTCGGATCCGTCTTTCTCTTCATAGAGATGATAGCGCCCCTTCGTGCGTTTGGCCTCTTTGATTTTGGACAGTTTAATCATAACGTCCCTCCAGATTGTCGATTTTTGGTTTGATTCAGTGCATTTAAAGGAAAAGACAGACATACGAGTATTGTAAAGTGAAAGGAGTGTCGGACCATGCGAATTGCAATCAGTGGTGGAAGCGGTATGATCGGCAGTGCGATTACAAAAGAACTGGTGGAGAGCGGCCATGACGTCTATATTCTGACAAGGAGTACCGTGAACCGCTCCAGTGAACCGCATATTCAGTATGTGCGCTGGCTCAGCGCGAACAGCTACCCTGAACAGGAGCTTGAGGGTATCGATGCCTTCATCAACCTCGCCGGTGAGAACCTGAATTCAGGACGGTGGACACCTGCGAAAAAAGACAAGATCCTCAAGAGCAGACTGCAGGCAACCCGTGAGACGGTGCGCATCCTGCATGCCCTTGAGAAAAAGCCGAAAGTCCTCATCAACGGATCCGCAGTCGGAATTTACGGAACGTCCTATTCAAGGACTTTTACGGAACGTGATACGGAACCCGGAGAGGATTTCCTCGCAGATGTGGTCACCGCCTGGGAAGAGGCCGCGCAGGACTTACCTGATGAAACGAGACTCGTCTATGCACGATTCGGCGTCGTTCTCTCCACAGAAGGCGGCGCATTGAAGAAGATGTTGCCGGCCTTTCAGCTCTATGCAGGAGGAAAGCTCGGAACCGGTGAACAGTGGATGTCCTGGATTCATCTCGAAGATGTGGCCAAAGGCGTCGTCTTCCTCCTCGATCAGGAAGACCTCGAGGGTCCGGTAAACTTCACGGCACCGAATCCGGAGAAGATGAAGCATTTCGGCAAAACCCTCTCAGTCGTTCTCGGTAAACCGTTTTGGGCACCGGTACCGAGCGTTATGCTGAAAGCAGCCCTCGGTGAAATGAGCGTCCTCGTCCTCGAAGGACAGAAAGTGCTGCCTGATCAGTTAACCGCTCACGGCTATACGTTCCGCTATCCGAAATTAAAAGAAGCACTGGAAAATTTAGTGACATGACGTGAGGAACTTCTCTGATTTCAGAGAAGTTCCTTTTACTTCTACACAATCGTACCAAATAATAGTATCATAGAGTGAGAGGATCTTTAACGAAAAGAATGTGTACGAGACTTTAACCTTTTCTTTTTATGGAGTTGCCTTACACTGAGCACAATGACTACGATGAGAAAGGGATTGGTAACTTATGCCAGTATTACAACCAAGCTTTTTAGGAAAGAAAGTGTTCATGGATCAGAACAGTGGCCGCCAGTACATGATTAAGTATGAGCGGTTCGTTCCGCCCCGCAAGATTCACGCCCTGCTGTTTGATCAGGATGTCCCTGTGATCTTTGCCATTCTTGACAAAGAAGGACGGTTTCTTGACTCGTTCTTTCTCTCCAACAAGACGACTGCCGACTCGGCTGAGGCGATGGAAGCCTACAAGGTGATCGCGGACCGAAAAGCCCAGCATAAAATGACGCAGGACGATTTGCAGGATGCGTTGAAACCTGAATCGGAAGCAAAGATGAAAAACAAACATATCCGAAAGCATCTGAAAGATGAACATCTCGAAGACATCAAACATCAGTGGCCATCCCGGCTGATTTCCTTGCAAAATGCATATGGGCGTTCAGACGATTCCCTGATTATTGACACGCTGCGGGATGCTCTTGCCGAGGCAAACGGTCAGCGCGCCTTTGACTTTATCACGACGCACCGCATCGATCGGCTCGTGCCGCTCCTTGCGCCTCATGCAAGCCAGTCACCGGAACTGATTCGCCTCGTTCCTGACGTTTATTTAAGCAGTGAACATCCGGAAGTCGTCTATGACTTTCTCCTGCAAACGGCCGAAACGATTGATCTCGGTTCGCACAAATCCGTTGAAGAACTTCTGAATCAGGGGAAGCGCGTCGATCTCGTGCATCACGACAGCCTCATGAAGCGCCTTTTAACGCTGCTGATGCGCCGCGTGAAAGACGAGACGGACGAAAAACCGACGGCCTGGCTGTCCAAATGTGTCCATGACCGTGAGCTCCGCGCGACGATTATGGATATGCTGAAGAAACCTAAGGCAAAAGGTTAATCCATTTTTTGCAGAATGACAAAGAAGCTCTTACCCGTTCACAGCGGATAAGAGCTTCTTTTTTTGACACCAAGGCCTGTTTATTTGCCGTGACTCCGTCTGGCAAAGTCGACAAAGCGGAATTTGTCCGGTCTGTGCCGTGATTCCGTATATTGAAAGAGGGTCGCGTCGTCGAGGTAGACGAAGTTTCGGACGACGACAATATTCATATGCCCGTTCAGCTCAAGGAGGCGGCGATCCTCCTCTGTCGGCTCTTCCACGACGATCTCTTTCTTCGCGAAGCTGATGGTCAGCCCGAGGTCTCCTTCGATGTACTGATAGATCGAGTCTTCACAAATCTCTTTTGTCAGATGGTCGACGTACGTGCTGTTCAGATAATCCTTATCAAGGATGATCCGTTCTCCGTCAATCTCACGAACCCGCAAGACCCGCCAGATATGACCGCCAGCCGGTATTTGGAGCTTAGCACGAATCTCTTCTGCCGGTTTCTCGTAAGCGAGATCCTCGACGTGCGTGCGAAATCGCTGCCCCATCTTCTCGGCAAGCTCACGAAAGCTGACGAGGCCTGAGACGGGGAAGTCAAACTTCTGCGCATCAAGGACGACAGAGCCTTTTCCCTGGATTTTCTGAATAAACCCGTTTTGAGCGAGGAGATTCAATGCCTTGCGGATTGTCTCCCTGGACGTGTCAAACTGATTCATCAGTTCGTGTTCAGAAGGCAGCTTGGTTCCTGGTGCATAGAGTCCATCCTGAATTTGATCTGCAATTCGTTTGTAGATCTCAATATATTTGTTCTGCATGCGTCATCACCCCGTTCAGTGTATCATGACTTGGTCATCAGGTACACGTGTGAATCATAGGATCCGACAGGCATGTGATCGGTGAGGTCCGGCGCCTCTGCCTTATTTGAAAGAATCAGCTCGGCACTGTCCGTGAACGGTCTCAGCTCATCAGGCAGTTTGAGCGTCGTATTCCCCTTGTAGAAATGACTCACAACAAGAAGCATTTCCGTTTCGGTCTCTCTCGTATAGACAAAGAGACGCGGATCTGACAGATGCCAAACCTGATAGTTCCCGGTTGTGATGATGTCCAGTTCCTTTCTCAGTCGGATAAGGTCTTTGTAGTGATAGAAGATGGAATCCTGATCGCGAAGCGCAGCCTCTGCATTGATTGACTCGTATACGTCAGGAACCGGAATCCACGGTGTTCCATCTGTAAATCCGCCGTTTTTCCCGGCATTCCACTGCACCGGCGTCCTCGAGTTGTCACGGCTTTTTGCCTGTATGATCGGCATCAGCTCTTCGGGCTTCCGCCCCTTCCTGAGCTGATCCTGATAGAAATTCAGCGTCTCCACATCCCGGTAATCGTCGATCGAATCAAACTTCGGATTCGTCATCCCGAATTCTTCACCCTGATAAATATACGGCGTCCCCTGCATCATATGCACGGTCGTTGCAAGCATCTTTGCCGATTCTTTATGAAAGTCCCGATCGTCACCGTAGCGGCTCACGACTCTCGGCTGGTCGTGGTTACACCAGAACAGGGCGTTCCAGCCCCCGCCTTCGTGCATCTTGGTCTGCCACTCAGACAGAATCTCTTTCAGCTGTATAAAATCAAAATCCGCAAGAGCCCACTTCTCACCATTCGGATAATCAACCTTCAGGTGATGGAAGTTAAAGGTCATGTCAAGTTCTTCACGGTCGGGACGGGTATACTTGATGCAGTGATCGATCGTCGTCGAACTCATCTCCCCGACGGTCATGGCATCATAGTGTGAGAAGACCTCTTTGTTCATTTCGTGCATGAACTCATGGACGCGCGGACCGTCCGTATAGAATTTCCGCCCATCCCCGGGCGCCGTTGATCCGTCGTCGTCCGGGAATGCCTGATCTTTCGAAATCAGGTTAATCACGTCGAGGCGGAAGCCGTCAACACCTTTTTTGAACCAGAAGTGCATCATATCGTACACGTCCCGACGGACATCCTCGTTCTCCCAGTTCAGATCCGCCTGAGTGATGTCGAAGAGATGCAGGTAATACTGTCCGGTCGCCTCATCGTATGCCCAGGCGTTCCCGCCGAATTTGGACTGCCAGTTCGTCGGTTCCCTGCCGTCGACCGGGTCTTTCCAAATGTAATAGTTCCGGTACGGATTCTCCTTTGAAGACCGTGCTTGTTGGAACCATTCGTGATCCGTTGACGTGTGGTTGACGACGATATCCATGATTACTTTGATCCCCCGCTCATGAGCCCCTTCAAGGAGACGGTCAAAATCGGCCATCGTGCCGTATTCATGATGAATCGAAAAATAATCGGCGATGTCGTACCCATTGTCTTTTTGCGGGGATGCATAAATCGGCGTCAGCCATATAACATCGGTTCCAAGTTCGTTGATATAGTCGAGTTTATCAATAATCCCCTGAATATCTCCCGTACCGTTCCCGGTTGTATCATTGAACGATTTCGGATAAATCTGGTAGACGGCGGCTTTTCGCCACCATTCATTCATTGTACGCGCCATAATGAAACATCCTTTCGTGAGTGTTCGTTTAAAGGTACTATGCCCGCTGTTCCTTTCAGTATAACTTGTATATACAAGTTTTTCAACGGTTCCTGTCTCACTGTCTTGATCGAGCTGTTTCAATCCGCCCGCTTTGTAGTACAATGGGGATATTGTGTGCAGAAAGGAACGTTGTGTGATGACAATATTTATTCAGGTGGTCCTGCCTGTCCTCCTCGTATTCGGTGCAGGCTTCGCTATTCAGAAATGGCAGAAAGTCGATATCGCTCCCCTGTCGATGGTCGCCCTGTATGTCGCGACACCGGCGCTTGTGTTCCAGACGTTTTATGAAGCGGATCTCGACCGGCAGTACGGCTTCATGGTGATCTTCGCGTTGCTTCTTCTCTTTTCCCTCATCGCGATAAATAAAGCCGCCGCTTCCTTGACGAAGGCCTCGTCAACTGACGAAAGCGCGTGGATCTTAAGTACAGCCTTTATGAATTCCGGGAATTACGGCGCCCCGATTATTTTATTTGCCTATGGCCAGGAAGGCTTCGCCTTTGCTGTATCTTTTATGGTGTTGCAGTCCATTATTATGAATATCTTCGGCGTCTACTATGCGGCAAAGGGACGCGCCGGTGCCCGCTATGCATTACGCAGCGTGCTTGGGATGCCGGTGACCTATGCGGTGCTTGCCGGCGTCTTCACGCAGTGGAGCGGGCTAACGGTCCCTGACAATCTGATGGGTACCGTCAACATCCTCGCTGAGGCGGCGATCCCGATGGTCATGATCATCCTTGGCATGCAGCTTGCGAACATGTCCTGGAGTCAGTTTGAATGGCGGCCGTTAAGCTATGCAGTCACGGTGAGACTCCTCCTCTCACCGATCATTGCCTATGGCCTGACGCTGTTGTTCCCGTTTGATCCGCTTCTTCAAAATGTGCTGATCGTGAGTGCCGCGATGCCAAGCGCCGCGACCATCGTCATGTACGCCGTTCGCTTCGATTCGAAGCCCGCCTTCATCTCGAGCGTGACACTTGTCAGCACGCTCTTAAGTGTGCTGACCGTGACACTTCTTCTGATGCTGTTAAACTGATTTGACATGCGAAAAAGCCCGGCCACTTGATCTCAGGTGGCCGGGCTTGTATCCGTTAATGGTTATGATTGTTCTCGTTGCTATCGTCATGGCCATCACCATGGTGATGATCAGACATGTCTCCCTCTTCCCACTCTTCTGTTTCCACATCATCCGGAAGCTCAGCCTCTCCGACGGCAAAATACTTCACGGGCATGACGTGCTGACCGCGGGCTGTCGTATGCGGCTGCACAAAATAGACCTCTTCTTCCGTTACCGTAAAGGTAATCGTGTACACACCGTCGGTTCCAGGCAGATCTGCCTCGACCATTTCACTGTTCTCTTTATCATCATGAGTCCAGATCTCAAACTTCACTTCACTGGCGTCGTTTACCTCTTCATCCCCCTGAGTGACATAGGCAGAGAAGCTGACTTCTTCACCAGGCTCAGCATGATCCGGCACGTCAAGCTCGACTTCGAGCGTATCGAGATTGACATCCTCAACACTGACAACGTCCGAAGATGCTTCATCATTTCCGCAAGCGGTAAGAAACAATAGGGCACCGGCAATGATCGCAGCTGTTTTCTTCATGTGACAAACCCCTTTTCACTATATCGATATTGTTATTCCTTCCTGAGAGAATCATACAATGCAGATGCAACCATTACCAGCTTTTCCTGCACATCTCACAAACATTTCACATCCGGGTTATAATTCGGTACTAAGTCAGTCAAACAATCCTTTCCTGCATGCAAAACAGCCGCCAGTTTTGACGGCTGAGTCCAATCATACCTGGTCGTCTTCCTCAGAAGAGGACGGTTCCGTTTCGTCCGATTCCTCTTCAGAGATTCCTTCATCCATTTCCTCAGACTCTTCGCCTTCAGGTTCTTCCGGCGCTTCTTCAGAGACTGCTTCGTTGAATGTTTCTGCAGTGGATGCTTCTTCCTCTTTTTCTGCTTCCGGCATTGCTTCTGCAGGTTCTGCCGGGGCTTCCGGAGCGGCTTCTTCATCTGACGGCTCTGAATCATACGCTACTTCGGATGGCGGTTCTTCCTGTCCTGCGGCTTCTTTGTCCTCTTCTGATGCATCTGCATCCTGCTTCTCTTCTGCGGACTCTTCCGACGTGTCCTCATCGACGAACAAATACTCTTTGAGCTGATCGATGGATTCATTTAAAAAGATCCGGTCCTCATAGCCGAGTTCATCCTTGTTTTGGATCTTCATCATCAGTGCCGCTGCCTGATCACCGTTAACCTTGCCGTTCTCTGTAAGAAGCGTGAGAATATACAAATACAGCTCCTCAGGGGTCAATTCGCCTAACGGTTTGTTCTGGTCCATACTCATATGCGTCATCCTCTCTCATCCATCTCATTATGTAACTGATCATAAATCTGTCTGACGCCAATCCACCATTCATCATGCTCGGCGTATTTGCGGTTCATCCATTCGAAGACATCCATGCCTTCCGGACGGTCGGCACTGAGGGTCGTTATTGTCCGACTGACAATCTCCGTTGCATCCTGCAGATCCGTGTTGTAGTCCCGCCAGCTGTGAAAGACATTATACGGATTGTTGATGATCTCATCTGCATAGGGATGATCCCGGGGCACAAAGCTCTGTTCCTGCCCGGCAATGGCCACGATGACATACGGGTGAATGTTGAAATCACCTGCCGTCTGAATGATGGTTGATAACCGCTCTTCAGATGCGAGTTTCGACTGCCGCTCATCGAGCCATAGCCTGAGTTCTTCTGTCGGAACATCCTGATACTGCATGTCAGCCGGTAATTCATTGTCGACCCGCTCGATTGGCTCAGCTTCTTCAACGGAAAGTGATTGGGTTGCCGGTACCTGAAGATGCCCTTCCCCGGCGGTGGCATTCGGATCCTCGCCGTCATAGCCTGCCGCAAGAAGTGCCACCATGATCAAGGAGGCCGCGCCGCCTGCCATCAGGTAAAGACTCTTTGAGAAGCCCTGACTTGCATGCCCCGGGTTTTCCTCTTCCTGAACAGTACCCGGCGGACTGAGAAGGGTTTCCACCTCAGCAGGGTCCACAAGCTCCTTTGACAGAGCCCTGAACTCATCATGGGAGATGACAAATGACTGTTTTTTCACCGCATGACGGATCAGCTGCTTTTTCAGCTTATTCTTCTCGGATTCCCCGAGCAGATCGAGCCTGACGTCAATTTCCTCATGAATCCTTGATGCAAACGCACGGGCCCGTTCCGGACTTGATGACCCAGGCCGTTCCTGTTGAATTATTTCCCTGATCTCACGAATTCGGGCTTCATTCAGAAAAAACGCCATACGCCTGCACCTCCTTTGTTGATTATAGCATTATGGGGAAACAAAATTATGCATAATGGTTTATTCTATCGATTTTCGGGAAGGTGAGCGGATGTACAGAAGAAATCAAAGGAGTGAAACTTATTATGTATGATCTCATAATTGTAGGTGCCGGACCGGCTGGTGCAAGCGCAGCATTGTTCGCAGCAAAAGCAGGAAAGAAAACACTTGTGCTTGACAGCGACCAGTCGATTACGAAAAAAGCATGGGTGGAAAACCACTATGGTGCGAAGGACATTTCAGGCCCTGATCTCGTCAGCACCGGCCTTGAGCAAATGAAAAAATTCGGAGCTGAGCATAAAGCCGGCAAAGTGACTAAAATCGAAGCTGCAGCAGACGGTGCAAAGGCCGTCACAGAAGACGGTACGTTCGAAGGCAAGCACATTCTTCTCGCCACCGGCATGATGGCAAACGTCGCCGAAGAATCAGGTATTGCCGTGAAAGAAGGCAGCGAGCCTAAGATTCAAAAAGTCGTTGACGTGAAGGACAATGGCGAGACAAGCATGGCAAACGTTTGGGCGGCAGGCACATGTGCCAACAAGAGTGTCCATACAATTGTCACCGCCGGACACGGTGCGGAAGTTGCCATCAATATCATCAGTGAACTGAACGGCGAACGTTACGTCGATCACGACATTCTCAAATAATCTCTCACATAAAAATTCCCTCTGCCGAATCCCGCAGGGGGAATTTTTTAAGATCCGTTTTCCTTTTCACGTGGCTCCACAATTCACTCTCATATTCCTCGACCTTCTGCCACTGGGTGTACAGTTCAATGATCCCGGTAACGAGAAGGAACCAGAGAACACCGCAGTTCCAGCGGGTACCTGAAGATGCCCTCCGGCCAGCCTCAAACACGGTGATGATCAACACCGGATTAGATTGCTACTCATTTCTTCGACAGACCATCACCATCATTCCCAGGATTTTTCTTCCTTTTTCTGAATTCGTCAATCGTTTGAAAGACATACATGACAACAACAAAATAGACACCGAATGATAAGTGCTTCGACAGATCAACAGTTTCCCCATTTCGATAATCACCAAAACTGAAGAGTCCTACGATCAGTATAAAACCGACGAATAGACCAATCAATTGTTCTTTCTTCACGATTTTCTCCATAATCCGGTTTCTCCTCCGTTCAAATCATACCATAATTTCCTATAATGTTATCATATACCACAATTCGTTGAATACCTTTCTTGCCGATCTGCTACAAAAACGCCCTCCAGGACCATCCCCGAAGAGCGTTCATCTACTTATCCATTTTCAAAATCCCTTGACACAAAAGCCTTTCAGCCTTCCCTGTACATCACCGTGACCGCTTCCACGTGTGATTGTGGAACACCTCAATACAATTCCGCGAAATGATCGCATGTTTTTGCGGAAAAGTGTCCCCCCCTTTAGAAAACGTATTGTCAGTTAAGGTTTAATTGGCAGGTGTGTTTTGTTACTGGAGAGAAGAACTTTGTAACGGAAAGCGTTTAATTCAATCAAGCAGTTTATGTTCACTTTAGTCTAGCAGTTACACTAGTCTATAATTCTTCCCCTGCACTATCATTTGCTTATCGGAAATCCCCGAGGGGTCAGTATAATCCGAAGTTCCATAAAAGGATTAGCGGTATAATAATACAGATGTCATCTGTATATTATAAGTATGCCTTGGTGCCATACAGGCGTAGTCAGGACTTATGTTTGTTAAGGTAATGTACTGCCAAGCACAAAAAGCTCAATCAGCTGTGATTGAACTTTTATATAGAAAAAATATATATTTAATCGTAACCACCAGTAGGTTCAGGGAGTGATTGATACTCATCTTTAGGAAAAATAATTTCTCTATTTATAACATTCATCGTATCTTTCCAATTGTTAAGGGCTATTGTTTCACATGATGTATCCCACTTTACTGTATAATCTTCATCATCTACCGTCATGGAGAGCTCGTATCTATTATATGGCTCCATGCATGGTGACTCCCCATTTTCTTCTGGCAACCCTAAAACATCAGCACTTCTAAACTTTTCGTAAATAAAATTCATCTCTTCATTGGAAAGTATCATTTCTGTTGTAGCTGTTCCATCCTCCACTAAATCTTTTGTGTAAGTGTTGTTATAAGTATTTAACTCATTTGCTGCTGTCACCCCATATTTCAAAGAGAATGCAAAGTCATCAGGTTTCTCATCGGGTAATACCTCACCAGTTGAATTACAAGCACCGAGAACAAATAACAAAAACAATAAAAATAACAGTTTCTCCATATTTCCCCCTTAAAAATTCATTTTTTATATTATGATACTTCCACTAGTGTTGCATAAATATAGTCCGAATATTCAGATTTAATGCTTGCTTTGAAAAGAGCTAAAAAAGTAAATACCCAAACAAAGGTGGCTCCATCCTTTTGGAAAATTATACAATTCGACGTAAGTAACGACAACAATTTTTGACGATCAGGGGACTGACTTTGCTTCAATTCTTCTTAACCAAAGATATGCAGGTTTCCAAAGGGTTGCCCTTAAATAGCGACTTATCTTCAAGACTTTTAGCTTACTGTTTGTTTCCGCTTGAGCAAAGAGCATTAATTTCAAAAAAGATTCTGTCGTCAGTTTTTTTGTATAGAGATCTGATTTCAATGATTCAACCTGTTTTTCAAATAATCGAAAATTAATAGCTGAAAACCATTGTCCAAATGATGTTTTTCGTGTAATCTTGTCCATGCGATTGGTCCTTTACTAATGGATTTGGACGGGTTTACCACCTGACCTATCTATTATAAAGGACTTTTTTTATACTTGGAATCATTTTTTGAAGATTGGGAATTTTAGCAATATTACGAATTAATTAATGGTTTGACCCCAAAAAGCCAACTTTTATAAAATCAAACCTCTATAAGTACAATATACAGAGTTCTTCACCTGTAACCAACACTATATATAGTGTGTTGAGATAGCTGAAAACCTTTTTGGGTGTGAACCATTAATGCAACACTAGTGCTATAATATAAATAATTAATTACTCAACTTTCGCAGACTAAAACAGGCAGGTATGCCTTGATATAATTGGGCAGAGCGTTGACCCATTGCATGAGTTGACTTTTAACCATTTCTTGAATCTTTCGATTCACATGTTTCAGCGTATTTTGAAGAAGCTCGACGAGCTGCTGAAGTGCAACGGCCCAATCGAGATCTTCAATTTGATCGCATAAATCATAAAATAGACCACCCAATGTCCGGTTATCCGTGCTGCATCGATGTTGCCAGGATAGGACGATATATCGTGCAAAAACAATAGTCGTATGAACGACTTTGGAACTCTTTTTGAAGTCGCAATAATGACTTCGTTGTCTTGAAAAAAACTTCAATATCCCAGCGCATGCCACAGATCTTGATAACTTCTTTATCATCCAGTGTGCAGTCCGTTGTCAAAGTATGGCGAGCCATTCACTTTTCTTATTCCGGTTACGAACAAAGACGATTTTGACAGGAATATCATTTGCAGTGATTGTATGAACAGATCGCAGAAACCCCTTGTTTCCAGCCACAGAGGTCGCTTGCTTATAAAGCTCTTTTAAACTGACAAGTTTATCGTCAATCAAGTAACGTTGTTTTAGATTTTTGACCATGCCAATGACATTCAACCCTTATTCTTTCTCTTCTTTGACTAACGACTGATGTGTGAACCAGGAATCCATCAGCACATAGGAGGCTTAGATTCCCAAACTCATGGCTCTTTTTAGCATGAATGGAATAATGTCCGGAGCTTTTTGAAGTGCTTCAGTACGGCGCTTATACCCGGAAGTTCGTTTATCAATCCCTTCAGCAATCCCGTTGATTTGACTATTCTGTCAACTAAGCAAAGTAAAGTCGAGTGGGATGAAGGTGCCGCCGTCAGACCAACCCAGTTTGAGCATCCGAAAACCTTTATAATAGCGCATTTTTTGAGACGCATGATCACAACAACGAGCAAGCAGTTCAACAGATTCACTTCGATTCCGATCATAAGAGGAATCATCCAGTATCAGTCCTTTGGGACGTGTATGATCCGTCAATCTTGTTATGCGTTTGATCACATCGGTACTAAAAAGAGAAAGAAATCGTCGCCAGGAAAACGTAGACTGGTTTAGAAAGCGGTAGACAGCATCTTTTGCAGGGAAATCGGAAGATTTCTTTCCTTCCAAGGTTTGAAACCAATTTTTGTGTTCGAATATCAACGAGAATATTAACTGGAATAAATAAGTACTGGTAAAGCCAAAGGACTTTCTAATGCCGGCATTATTTAAGTGTTTGAATACGTTCAGCAGTTAGAGAATGAAGGCATTGACGTTAGTTTATCGGTGCGAAAGTTGAGTTAATTATATTAGGGAGCATTATTACGGAACTATTTAAAATTAAATCACACATTCTTAGTATAGTAAACTTAATCACCGTTGTTCTGAATAGATACTTATGTGCAGATGCTATGTCTCCAGTTTATTAGGGGGATTGGAATTTGCTCAATATGCTGTCATACTCGTCACTTAATATAACAAAAAAATTTGTTTAAAATCATTTTTTAATTTTCTCTTCTAAATCCTCTAGTTTCATATCGCCAAGGATATCATCTATCAATTGTGATTCTACTTTAACATCAATATTTAGTACACCACGATGTTCAGTTAAAGAATGAACCTCGTCGTTATTTGAACTAATATCTATATTTTCACCTAACTGTCCTACTATTCTATCAGAAATGAACTTAAGTTCCCCACTTTGATCAATTTCAATTTGAGCTATTGCATGCGCATTAGAATAAAGACCATCTTCAATGTTTGTTTCATACAAGAAAAATATATATTCTTTATCAAAATCAGGTTTATCAAAATCTAAATTTGGTATAATTACCTGATCCTCTATGTTATTTTCCTCATCCACTACATCTATTTGGGTCTCCGAACTCAATAATATGTTTACAGAATCACTCACCTCACTATTATTTGTAAAATAAGTTTCATAAACTGTGAAATCATAAATATGTCCCTTTTGATAGTCATGTCCCTCCTTTGAAGGATCATGAGCGTCTCTAATAGCGTTAATGATTTCTAATTCCTCATTAAACTTACCACGAACTATTAGATCTGAATTAGCAATTACATCTTTAATACTATTAGGCACTTGTTCATCATTGCTTATCCCCATCTTCATCACTTTATCATGGGATGAATTTTCATATTCACCGTTACAAGCAGTAAATAAAGTACTAAAGAGAATCAAACAACCAAATTTATAGAAAATATTTTTCATACTCTAAAACACCTCGTATTTTATATTAGTGTCCTTACGCAACTTAGGAAAAACACATTAAGGATTCACAACCGAAAAAGGTGGCATTATAGATTTAGGTATATGTTTCTAGTCATATAAAAAGTTTACATTAGTAATATCAGTCGGTTGTGGTGTATAAATTGATGTTCTATTTCGACTAGTATTCATTATAGATGGATTCAGTGAATTATCAGCAAGTCCTAAAGCATGTCCGAGCTCATGTGACGCTGTACTTCTTCTAGTAAGAGCGCTGGTCATTATATTAGAGTTACTAGTATTTAAGTAAGTAGAAAAAGGGGTAGTTGAGTCTGATAATCCATGGTATGTTATTCTCCCAAATAGATTTGGTTCAGTAGCGTAGCTTTGAGCTGAAAGAAGGTTACCCGAAGGCGCAGTTGTTACATCAAACGTAATATTAGATTGGGCGCTATTCCAATCACTAACAGCACTGTTCCAAGCAGTTATATAGCGCTGTTCCAATCCATTATCGATGTTAACCTGAACAGTGGTAATATTACCAGAACCAGGAAGGCGGTCATTATAAATAGCTTCAACTTTCTGAATGAATGGAAAACTCATCATAATAATAGTGACAATAAAAGTTGTAATTATTAACTTTTTCATCTCAAACCTCCAATAATAAATTTTAATTTCCTCCGCATTAAAGGTTGTTAGTCCATGACCTTCCCGCCTGACTGATCAATCTGTACATTGAAACTCCAAGTGAACTCTAAACTTCCACCTATCATTTTCCTCCTTTTCTTAATTTGAGTCAATTATTACATATATAGTTTATATAAACAATGCTTTATAAAAAAATAAACTCTTTATTCAATAATCGACAATTTTTGATACAAAATTAATACTTAGGGGTTACTGAACAACCCATTCATCGTTATTTTTCGATTGAAAATCGGTAAAATAATCTCGGATTTTGGCCACCAAAATATAAATGAAAAAAGAAGGAAGGTCCCGAAGCACCTTCGAAAGATTCAAGTTGAGAATTTGTATGGCGATAACCGTTTCACTACTCTGTTTTCGTCGAGCTCGAATAAGATCTAACCCATAGGAACGTTTGCCTTCTCCGAACTTTCCTTCAATCGCATTCCGTTCACAGGCATCTTGGTAGGCCAATTGTTTGTCTTCCGCTTTTTCGTTTTTAGGAGGCTGCCCAGTCGGGGACCGCTTAACCGAATTCCGTTTGCTTTGCAGAAGCTGCGATTCTCTCTTGTTGCATAGATCCGATCAGCGAGCACAGCTTCAGGGAAAAAGCCATAGCGATCATCGTATTCCATGATGGCACGCTGGAGGTCATTCCCTTAATGCTTTCGTTATATTTTGTTAAAATATTTATTTAATTCGGTTCATTTTCCCTTTCGCATAACGATTTGCTTTCTTTTCGACCACCGACCCATCTAGGAAGTGAAACCGCAGCGTCTGTTTATCCTCGACCACCACACGTTCCAGGAACCGTCGGACCAGCTCCGGTTGATAGTCACTCAATCCTTGTTGGCTCCTAGCCAGCTCGATGAACTGATCCAGCTTATAGTTGAGTAGTGGATCTGCCTGTTCTTTGGCCTCGGTCCATTTTTTATGTTGTTCTGATTGAGCAACTCCTTCAATGCCTGCATAAACGCCGGTGCTAAGTCCAGGTCATTCACATGGTGCTTCTTCACCCGGCATCGCTTTTCCCCTTTCACGTACCGGTTCTTACAGAGCCAGACATGCCGTCTTGCGTTCGAGTCGCTGGCATGCCATGTTCTTCTGCCAAAGGCGCTTCCGCAATGCCCGCAGATGACTTTGCCGAAGAACACGTAGTCATCACCGTTGAAGGTCATCTTCTTGGATCCGGTCTCTTCAACGAAATCCACCCTTCGCTGCTTCTCCAAATGGACTGCCTCCCAGGTATCACGCTCGATGATGGCCGGGTGGTTGTCTTCGATGAGGTACATCGGCAGTTCCCCCTCGTTCTTCATCCGTTTTCGTGTCAGGAAATCGACCGTGTACGTCTTTTGCATGAGGACGTCGCCTTTGTACTTTTCATTCTCGAGCATCCGTTCAATGGTGCTCGCCCGCCATTTTGATTCGCCGTTCCAGCCCTGAACCCCTTCTTCATTCAACTCTTCTGCAATTTGCACAGATCCTTTGCCGTCGAGAAATGCTTGATTGATCTGCAATAGTACCGAAAAAAAACGCCCTCCAGGACCATCCCTGAAGAGCGCTTATCTCGATACCTATTTTCAAAATCCCTTTACACTGCGGGCTTTCAGTCTTCCCTGTACATCACGGTGACCGCTTCCACGTGTGAGGTTTGCGGGAACATGTCCACCGGTTGCACGTCTTTGATCCGATATCCGTATTTGCCCAATTCATCGGCATTCTTTGCCAGAGTAGACGGATTGCAGGAAACATAGATGAGTTGCTTCGGCTTAAGGACGCCAACCGTCTCAATCAGGGTTCGATCGAGGCCAGATCTTGGCGGGTCGACAATGATACTGTCAGCCGTAAAACCTTCCTTCTGCCATTTCATCAGGATATCCTCCGCTGTCCCGGTTTCATAATGAGCATTGGCAATACCGGCTTCCGCTGCGTTTCGTCTAGCATTGGCAACGGCAGCTTCGGTGATGTCCATCCCTCTCAGTTCTCCTGCCTCAGAGGCCGCCCAAATTCCGATACTTCCCACGCCACAGTAGGCATCCACAACCCGGTCTGTCGCCTTAAATCCGGCCATCTTCTTGACGATGTCATAGAGCACCTTCGTCTGAGCCGGATTCAGCTGAAAAAACGATTCAGGAGCCAGTTGATAGTCGAGTTCCCCCAACCGCTCCCGAATGGATGACTCGCCCTCAATCGTTTTCGTCTGTTCTCCGAACACGAGCGGTGTGTCGGACGGATTCACGTTCAGCGAGATCGACGTCACCGACGGAAAGGCTTCCTTCACACGGGCAACAAAGACATCCTGTTTAGGAAATGATTTTTTGGAGATGACGAGCGTCAGTTGCCACTCATCCGTTTCAAAGGCGGTCCGCACAACGAGGGAGCGGACGAGTCCTTTCTTTCGCTCTTTATCGTAGATCGACAGCTTTAAGTCGGAAATGATCCGCTTGAGCTCACGGTTGACCTCATTTGTCAAAGGGTGCTGCACGATGCATTCATCGATGTCAACGAGGTCATGACTGTCCGCTGCATAGAGCCCTGCGATGACCGTATCATCCTCTGTCTGTCCGACCTGCATCTGGCTTTTGTTCCGGTAATGCCAAGGGTTATCCATGCCGATCGTGTCATGAATGACGAGCTTATGGGGCGGGATTTTAGTATAGCGGCTGAATGCCTGTTCCAGAAGCTCTTTCTTTGCCTGAAGCTGCCGCTCATAGCTGACGTGCTGCAGCTGACAGCCGCCGCACGCTTCATACACCGGACACGGCGGCTCAACCCGGTGTTCCGACGGTTTTCGCAGGTTGACGACTTTTCCTTCTGCATAGGTCTCTCTCACGTTCGTCACTTCCACCACGGCTTCCTCGCCGGGGATCAGTCCCGGGACGAAGACTACCTGACGCTTAAAATAGCCGATACCCTCGCCGTCAATGCCAAAGCGTTTGATTGTCAGTGGAAACCGCTGCCCGGGTTCCATCGTTGTTTCCGTATGTTTACTCATTATTCATCATCCTTTTTCCTTCAATAGACCACGGTCGAAGACGTCAGCCCGTCACGTCCTTCAAGATGCTCCTGTTTATTCGTAAAATGAATCTTTGCCTGTCCGCTATTGTACGTGATCTTCGTAATGCCCGTATTGCCGATCACAAACGGCCGGTTCCATCTGTGCCAATCCTCGCCTGCAATCAGGTACATCAGATAGATACTGATGAAGCCGCCGTGAGACACGACCGCTGTCTCTGCAACACCGCCTTCAGTCAGCGTTTGTTCAAGGAGCTGACAGCGTCTCGTAATGGCATCCACCGTCTCTGTCCCGCTGATACCGGACGTCAGGAGCTGCTCGGGCTTCATCTCCGGAAACAGTGAACCCATCTCTTCTCTCGTTTTCCCTTCCAGTGGGCCAAGCCCCACTTCACGGGCAAGAAGATTCCTCTCAGTCTTCAGTGCATCGTTTTTCTGATGACGGCTGATAGCCTTTGCCGTATCACTCGCCCTTTGAAGATCACTCGTGATAATCCGGTTAAGTTTGATCCCGGTGAACCACTCGCCGGCCAGAGTTGCTTGAGTCTCTCCGAGATCAGTCAGGGGGAACTCGGCATGCCCCTGAATGATCCCCTGTTTATTGGCTTCTGATTGTCCGTGTCTGATAAAATAAACCGTCTGTTCTGTGTCCATCGCTCATCACTCGCTTTCAACCTATCATTTTACGGCTTCAAACGGGAAAAGTCGATAGCCATTTCCTGTTCTTCAGAATCACTTCACAAAAATTACACATTTCACTGTTAATAACATGGAAACCGTGGTAAACTAAACACAGGTGCCGCTTTCACACCATGATTCAGACATCAGGAGTGCGGCACCTCTTTTCTATTCTTACGATCATACAAAGGGGTGTTATAATGGTCGAAGTAAAGTCCGGTTCCATGGGAAAAGAAATTATCGTCGGTGAGAACACAGTATCAAGGTTTCTCTTCATCAGTACACGCTCAGCTTGGATCTGGCTGATTCTCCGCCTGTATCTCGGGTGGCAGTGGCTCACCGCAGGCTGGGGAAAAATCGGTGCTGAAGGCTGGACAGGCCCTGGTGCCGGCGAGCCATTGAAGGTTATATGGGCGGTGCGATCGCCCGTGCAGAAGAGGGTGATGTCGCAGGCTGGTACGCCTCGTTTCTCGAAAACGTGGTATTGGCCAATCCGACGATCTTTGCCTATCTCGTAGCCTGGGGTGAGTTCCTCGTCGGGCTCGGTCTGATTGTCGGTTTCCTCACGGGGATCGCAGCCTTTTTCGGTGCAATGATGAATTTCTCATTTCTGCTGGCAGGAACCGTGAGTTCCAACCCGGTGATGTTTTTCATCGCAATTCTGTTGATTCTTGCCTGGAAAGTGGCCGGCTGGTACGGCGTTGACCGCTGGGCGTTGCCAAAATTCGGAACACCTTGGAAGAGTAAGCCGGATCAGTAATCACATCTTAACGAAACAAAGCCTTCACCGGCAGTCCGGTGAAGGCTTTTTTAATGGTTGTTTTATTCTTCGTCAGGCAGTGTATCTTCCGCAAATTCCTCCTGGTCCTCCGGATCGAGCGTCGCGCCTTCCGGGCTGAATGTCTGTGCCACAGCGAGACCAGCACCCATGGCTTCATCTGAACGGTCCGCTGGAACCATCACATCCACGTAATAGTACCCTTCTTCTACGATCTCATAGAACTTGAACTGTTCGTAGTCCTGATCATTGATCGACTCAGGGAATACACCTGGTTCTGAGGCATCCCCTTCAATATGAAAGTAGAAATGGAACGGTGTCTCATCATCAAGATGAACGGTCTCAAAGCTGTTGATATGACCGGTTGTATCCTTGACCACTTCCTGAAGCTCTGCATTTCGCTCCGGATCCACCTGGGTTGTCAGGAGGGCTCCTTCACTGTAATCAAAGGCTTCTCTGACTGAGACAAACAGACCATCAAGTTCACCCTCGTCTTCAAGGTGAACGATTCGGTGCGTACCTTCCTGGTCGACCTCGTCATTCATCGAAGCAGGAACGGCGATCTCTTTACCGAATTCGGTTTCCATCATGTCTGCGTCCACTTCACCTTCAGTACCCTCATACTCATACGTCAGGACGCCGTCATCATAAGAAACGTTCTCAACAGGAAAACTTCCCGTTTCAACGGTCTCTTCTTCATCGGCTTCCTCATTCATGTCATCGTTCATCCCGTTGTCTTCCCCGTTCTCATCATTTCCATTGTTCTCATTGCCGTCATTGTTTTCATTGACGTTCATTTCATCATTCGTTCCATCGTTCAGATTCGTGTTTTCCTCATTGTTTTCCACATCATTGCAGGCTGCCAGCGCAACAACTGCCGCACCTGCAATCAGTGAGCGTGATACAATTTTCATAGTCGTGCCCTCCTAAACTGAAATATCTCTCATAAGGAGGGTACCACGAACGTTCGTCACGCTAAACACCGCTATGCCTGTAACCGCTCATGACACAGCGATCTGCATACCATCAATCCCGACATGGCGGGATTGATTCTTCTTTTTGAAAAAGTGTAAAAAACCATGAAAAAGAGAAAAATCTCCCTGTATCAGAACAGGAAGATTCACACATAACCTCACATCAGATCGGCATAATCAGTTACCGTGCTGTTCACGGTAGGCTTGACACTGGTTTTCAAGATCATCAAGCATGCCTAAAAGCCGGTCGATATCCTCGACTTCGGTTTTCTCCGGATCGAGCTCATCGAGCATGCGGGAAAGCTGTTCCATTCGCTCATGGAGGAGACTGAGTTTTTGTTCTTTAGGTTCCTGCCGGTTCATTGTTGCACCTCTTTTCTGCTTCTTTGCGCTGTTTATTTTAACAGATTTACCGGCATCGTTAAATCCTTTCTGCCGTCTTTTGTGGTATAATCCTTGCTGAAACTCGAAACCATTGAATCGCGAAAAAAAGTGAGGTTATTTCATGAAAACCATGCAAAACAATCATACCCCGTTTGACCCTTGGGAAGCGGCGCACGACATCGAAGACTATGGCAAACAGGTCCTGTCAAATATCGAAATCACCACCACTCATCTGTGCAACATGCGCTGCGAGCACTGCGCAGTCGGATACGGCCTTCTGACAAAAGATCCGGAACCACTCCCCCTCGACACCATCATCAGCCGACTCGATGAGGTCAAGCATCTGAGAGCCTTCAGCATTACCGGCGGCGAACCGATGATGAATCTTAAGCAGGTCAAACAGTACGTCATCCCGCTTCTCCGCTATGCGAAAGAACGCGGCGCCAAAACGCAAATCAATTCCAATTTGACCATGCCTCTTGAGCGGTATGAATGGATTCTGCCATACCTGGATGTACTGCATATCTCCCATAACTATGGAAGTAAAGATGATTTTGCCGAGATCGGCTACGCCGTCATGGACAAAAAACCGACCCTCGAGCAGCGTTACCGCGTATTCGACACAATGGTGAACAATGCGAAAGCCCTCTCCAAACAGGGACTGATGATTTCGGCCGAAACGATGATCAATACCCGCACGTTGCCTCACCTCGAAGCGATCCATGATCAGATCGTCAACATGGGGTGCGCAAGACACGAGGTGCATCCGATGTATCCCACAAGCTTCGCAGAAGACCTGCCTGTCGCGGACCTCCGTGCGATCCGCGATGGGATTCACCGGCTCCTTGATCACAGAGATCCGAACGTGTGGATGCTGTTTGGCACCCTGCCCTTTTATCCGTGCAGCACGGATAACGACGATCTGACGCTCATCAGACGACTCTATGAGACACCGGGTATAACGGTGCGAAATGATCCGGACGGCCGTTCACGCCTGAATGTGAATCTCTTCGACGGCAATATCCTCGTCACGGACTTCGCCGCCGAAGGCAAGGTCGGCAATATCCAACGCGATTCCCTCGAATCCGCCTATTCGGCGTGGAAGAAGACGGCTCTTGCAGCCTCCCTCGACTGTCACTGTCCTTCGGTGGGATGCCTCGGGCCCAATCTGCTCGTGAAGCGCGCGTACTACAAGGATATCGACTTTCAAACACGTTCAGCAAACATCGTCCTTTATTAATCATCAAGCACCTTGATCTCACGCCATTTCCCAAAGCGGTAATACCCGATGGCGAACAGGCTGCTCAAAACGAGACTTACGGCCATGCCAATCCCAATCCCTGCTTCGCCGTAAAGACTAGCAAACAGCCAGGTCAATGGGAAACGCAACAGCCAAAACGAGATGATATTCAGGATAAAGACCTGAAACATCGCACCTGCAGCACGCACGACGCCGTTCACAACAAAGTTGATCCCGAGGAACGGATAGAAGTACGCAACCGTTCTGACATACATTTCTCCAAACGCCACCGTCTCCTCATCCTGAACGAAAAGACGGATAATCGATCCTGCATTGAAGAAGACGAGGGTGCTCATCGTGAGTGATACGACCGCGATGAGGAGGAGTCCGCTCTTGGTAATCTCCGTGACCCGCTCCCATTTGCCCGCCCCGATATTTTGTCCCGCCATGGCATTGATGGCGGATCCGAGGGTGAGGGCCGGGATCATAATCAGGCTGTCGAGGCGCTGGGCGACGCCGAATCCGGCGACGGTATTCTCGCCAAAGGACGTCACAACGGTCATGATCGCTAGGGCACCTGCAGAGATGACCACCATCGACATCCCTGACGGCAAACCGAGCTTAAAGATCTTTTTCAAGAGCTTTACTTCAGGCATATGCGGTATGGTAAACGGGACACCCGCGCGCCTGATGGAGTATTGAAGCCCGTAGAGGAAGGCGGCTCCCTGACTGACGATCGTCGCGTAGGCGGCACCCGCTATCCCAAGATCAAACACATGGATGAACAGCGGATCGAGAACCGTGTTCAGAAGAAGCGCCATCGTCACAAATCGGAGCGGAGTTTTGCTGTCTCCGAGAGATCGGAGTACCGTCGCAATGAAGTTATAGCCAAAGAGAAACAGCACGCCGGCAAAGTTGATGCGTAAGTACAGACTCGCAAGGGGCAGAATGTCGTCCGGCGTCCCCATGAACAGGAGTATCTGTTCACTGAAGATGAACCCGACAATGCCGACGATGGCCGTCAATACCCCCATCGCAACGACAAAGGCGTTCAGTGCCTGTTTGAGCCCGCCGTCATCCTTCGCCCCTTTGTATTGGGAGAGGATCGTCAAGGCGGATGTATTCAGTCCAATAATAAACGACAGAATCGTAAACACCACGACCCCGGAGATCGAAATCGCGCCGAGGGCGTTCGCCCCAAGGAGATTTCCGACCCACAGGGAGTCTACGATCTGATAAGAAGTCTGCAGAAGATTGGTCAAAAAGATCGGTGACGAAAACAGGATCATTTTTTTCAGGATACTGCCTTCGGTAAAGTCATAGGATTTTGCGGCCATGTTGTGTTCCTCATTTCAAAACAGTGATACAGTCATTGTACGCCTTGAACAGGCCCGCGTCATGTATTTTACTTTTTTCGCCTTCTGTCAGTGACAGAAGCCGTTCAGTCAGGAGTGTCATACGATGTCAACTGCCCATCAACCACCCGCCAATTCACCCGTATACCGCTACTGGGTGCTCGTCGGCATGGTCTCCATTGCCGGCTTCAGCCAAGGGATGCTGCTTCCGGTGCTTGCCGTCATGCTCGAAGGAACGGGGATTTCCTCTTCCGCCAACGGCCTGAACGCCGCCGCGCTGTATATCGGCATCATCCTCATTTCCCCATTTATTGAAGCACCTGTACGGAAATACGGCTATAAACCGGTCATTCTCACTGGACTCGTCCTCGTCTTCACGTCGCTGCTCCTGTTTCCGGTCTGGCAGACGTTCTGGTTCTGGTTTATGCTGCGGATCGTCGTCGGGATTGCTGACAACCTGATTCACTTTTCGACCCAGGTTTGGATCTCGACGACGAGCCCCAGAGAAGTGAGAGGCCGGCAGCTTGCCATTTACGGCCTTGCCTTTGGCCTCGGATTCGGGATCGGCCCGATGATGACGAGACTCCTCGCTTTTCATGAGGCACTGCCGTTTCTGATTGCAAGTGCCGTCAGTCTGATTGCCTTTTTGTTTATGCTCCGCCTTCGAAACGAATACCCGGCAAGCGACTTTGAAACAGCTTCAAAACTCGGCACCATTCACCGCTATAAACAGGTGGTCCGTCTCGCCTGGTTTGCCCTTCTGCCGGGCTTTGCCTATGGCTACATGGAAGCCAGCCTGCACGGCAATTATCCGGTGTATGCCATGCGGATGGGGATGGACTTGTCCTTTGTCACGCTCTTTTTGCTTCCGGGCTTTGTCTTTGGCAGTCTCTTGACACAGCTTCCTCTCGGGATGCTCAGTGACCGTCTCGGAAGAAGCCGGGTCCTGATGGGCATCATGGGCACAGGAAGCGTCCTCTTCTTTTTCATGAGCTTTGTCGAGGCCAGTCAGTGGATGCTCTTCACCCTGTTTGCCCTGTCAGGCATGCTCCTCGGATCCTCATTTTCCCTCGGGATTGCTTACCTCGCAGATCTCGTGCCTGCAAGCCTCTTGCCGACGGGCAATGTCATGACGGCGGTGCTGTTTGCCGTCGGAAGCATGACCGGGCCTGTCGTCGGCGGTGTGCTTATTGAATGGGTCGGGCAAGGGGCGATCTATTATTCCATCAGTCTCATGCTTCTCTTGATGTTCAGTGCCGGCGTCGTCTTTCACCTCACACTTCCAAACAAAGAAGCGAAGGCCGTTTGACGGCCGCTGGGGGAAACTGAAAATCAACCGCCACAAGAAAGGAACGCCCGGGAAGTGGGCGTTCCTTTCTCGTTAATCAATCTTCCACTGCACCTCAGGTGACCCTTCGTCATGCGCGATCAGTGACTGCAGTTCACCTTCGTCCATGGCCAGGATCAGTTTTGTATCAACGGATTCTCCTGCTTCCAATACGCCCCGATACACCCGCAATGGCATGACGTCGAGGTCCATCCTGACTGACGTCAAATTCTCTGCGAGGCCATCTTCCTGATAGATGACACGAAAAGAATCTTGACACTCCCCACGACTAAAGTCGGGGATTCTTGGGAACAGAGCGTACTTGTTAAGACGTGGCATACACGCAAAACAGCGGTTTCTCTTATGAACCAAGCGAACCCCGTCAGTCCGACGGTTTTTGTTTCCATTTACGAAAGGACACGTAGCCCTTCTTGTAGGATGTTTCGACTGGCGTTGATGTCACGATCATGGTGCGTACCACAAGATGAACACGTCCATGATCGGACGCTCAAATCCTTCTTGCCGTCATGATGCCCGCAGGACGAGCAAAGCTGACTGGATGGAAACCATCGGTCAATTTTGATGATCGTGCGATCATGCACTCCGCCTTGTACAGCAACATAGCCTTAAACGCCGACCAAGATACGTCTGAAATGGCTTTTGACAGCTTCTTATTTTTCAACATTCCTTTGGCGTTTAAATTTTCGATACAAACGACATCGTGGTTTTTGATGATCGTTGTACTGAGTTTTTGCAGGAAGTCCGTTCGTTGATTAGCGATCTTCTCATGGATTTTGGCGACTTTGACTTTTTGCTTTTGATAGTTTTTGGCTTCATGCAACGGTTTACCGTCTTTCTTCGCCTGTTCATAGCGTCTTGAGAGCTTGCGTTGCTCACGCTTTAGCTTCTGTTCCATCTTTTTTGTGAATCGTTCGTTGTCGATCTTTTGACCGTCTGAAAGGATAGCGAAATGGTCAATGCCAAGATCAATACCTACGGCTGATCCTGTCTGATCGAATGATTTGATCTCCGTTTCTGCAAGTATGGCTATGAAATGCTTCCCTGTTGGCGTTCGTCGGATCGTGGCAGACAGAATACGTCCTTCAACGTCACGGCTTTTTGCAAATTTGACGTAGCCCAGTTTCGGAAGGAAAAGGCGATTGCCTTCGATTCGCATTTTACCGACGGTTTTGAAAGACTGAACATCGTTCTTCTTTGACTTAAATCGAGGGTATTTATTTTGCTTCTTAAAGAAACGGTTGAATCCGTCAGCTAAGTGTTTCAACCCCTGTTGCAAGGCCGTGCTGTCTACTTCTTTTAACCATTCGTATTCCCGTTTTAATTGCGGGAGTTCCGCAGAACAGGAATTGTAGGACAACCCTTTTCCTGTTTCCTTGTATCTGTCGTTCCACTTCGCAAGAAAGTGGTTGTACACAAAACGAGTCGATCCGATGGTTTTCGCAATCAAGATTTCCTGTTCTCGATTGGGATAGATGCGAAACCGATAGGCTTTATGATTTGGCATGGCGTTCACCTCCTTCTCTATGGTATATTAAATATACTCTAAATATACTTTAAGGGAGGTTGATGTCAATGTCTAGGGTGCAAAAGCATTTGAATTTCCCAAAAGAATTGTACGAAGCGATAGAGGAATATCGAAAGGAGAATATGATTCCAACGTTTGCGAGTGCCGTCTACGAATTGGTGCGAAAAGGCTTAAAAGCCTAAGACCGTTCGCTATCATCCCCCGAATAAATTCGGGGGTTTTCTCGCTCACAACTTATAATACGTGCAATCTTCCCACCCCCTCTTCGATTCGATCAAGCTGTTTTCTTGGTAGTTCTCATTTACAGTCAGACTATGTAAAACAGCCGGACGCGTTATTCAGAGCATCCGGCTGTTTTGTGCTTTATTTATACAGTTCCTTAATCACGTCATAAGCTCTCGACGAGTTCAGGTTTTTGTGCATCACACCTGTCGGCTGCTTTTTCATCGTGCCTGTGAAGATCTTGACGGTCTCTGCTTCACCGATGACATAGACTTCTTCCCAGCCGCGGTCTTTCCGGAAATTCTCCACCCGGTCACTCATCTCTTTATAGAATCTTGACAGGTTTTCTTTGAATCGCTGCTGGAACTTATCAACATGCGTGGCTCCGGATGCCATTCGGTCGGACGAAGCCATTCCTTCTGAGAGGACCCACTCCTCCTTGCCGGAATCAAATTCGTAAGCCTTTACCTCTTGGAGTTCACCCAAAGCGGTATCAATGATCTTGACTTCGTCCATGTTCGGCAGGATGATGCCGCTTCTCGGGTATTCCCGCTGGATGTCCTCCAAAGGCTCGAGGACGGGGCGGTTTTCCCAATGAAAGCTCGTCTCCACCGGCACCTGCAGATAGTGTACGCTGAAGAGATCATCCTCCACAGATGCGAAAATCACCACGCTGCGAAGCAGATCCGTACGGTTATTCTGAATTTCTTTATCGACTTTTTTACTGAGCTTTTCAAAATTCTTCAGTTCTTTTTCGTTATTGGCGGATTCCAGATACTCACGAATC